>CAIVNT010000695.1 GCA_903907305.1 uncultured Ignavibacteriota bacterium | reverse complement strand
GTGAGCAAAGGCCATACAGTGGAACGTCGTCCGATGCGCCAGTGGATGATGCGCATTACCGCATACTGCGAACGTTTACTCGAAGATGCTTCATCGCTTGACTGGCCGGCAAGCACAGTGGAAATGCAGAAGAATTGGATCGGCCGGTCCGAAGGTGCAGAAGTGGATTTTGCTGCAGCGAACAGTTCCGAAAGGATCCGCGTCTTTACTACTCGTCCCGATACGATCTTCGGTGCGACCTATATGGTGCTTGCTCCCGAGCATCCGATGGTGGATTCTTTGACTTCCGCTGAGAAAAAGAATGAAGTGGAACTCTACCGTAAACAGGCTTCACTCAAATCCGAACTTGACCGAGGGATGGATAAGAACAAAAGCGGAGTCTTCACCGGAAGTTTTGCCGTGAATCCCGCTACCGGCAAACAGATACCGATCTGGATCGCAGATTATGTGTTGATGGGATATGGTTTCGGTGCGATCATGGCAGTTCCCGCACATGATGAACGGGACTGGGATTTTGCAAAGAAATATGAACTGCCGATCATCGAAGTGGTGAAGTCACCGCACGATGTGAATGCAACAGTGTACATCGCAAAAGAAGAAGCGTGTGTGAATTCCTCGAACAGCGAAGTGGATATCAACGGTCTTGTCTATGCACAAGCGTTCGAGAAGATCGTCCGCTGGTTCGAGCAAAAAGGAATCGGCAGAAAGCGAATAAATTTCAAACTCCGCGATTGGCTTTTTTCCCGACAGCGATATTGGGGTGAACCGATCCCGATCATCCACTGGGATGATGGAACAATGAGCACGGTGAATGAAAGTGAACTGCCTCTCATTTTGCCGAGTCTTGAAAAATTTCAGCCGAGCGGAACAACCGAATCCCCACTCGCTTTGGCGAAAGAGTGGGTGAACGTGACCGATCCGAAGACAGGAAAAACAGGACGCCGCGAAACGAACACAATGCCGCAATGGGGCGGAAGCTGCTGGTATTATCTTCGCTATATCGATCCGAAGAACGATTCCATCTTCTGTGATCTTGAGAAACAAAAATACTGGATGCCGGTGGATCTGTATGTGGGCGGATCGGAACACGCAGTACTTCATTTGATGTATGCACGATTCTGGCATAAAGTGTTGTTCGACCTTGGATATGTAACCACTGCCGAACCGTTCCTGAAACTGCGCCATCAAGGGATCATCCTCGGAGAGAATTCGAAGAAGATGTCGAAGTCCCTTGGTAATGTTGTCAATCCCGATGATGTGACAAAAGAATATGGTGCCGATGCACTGCGATTGTTCGAAATGTTCATGGGTCCGCTCGAAGAGATGAAGCCGTGGAGTACAAAAGGAGTTGAAGGTGTGTACCGATTCCTGAACCGGGTGTGGCGTCTGTACGTGACGGATGAGGATGCTTCGAATACGGTTATTGCTGATGTTGAGCCCTCCGCGGATTTTCTGCGTGTCTTCCATCAGACGGTAAAGAAAGTTTCGGATGATATTCCTGCGCTTCGTTTCAATACAGCCATATCGCAGATGATGATCTTCATCAACGAAGCATATAAGCAGGAAAAACTTTCCAAGAAACTGATGCAGGATTTCCTGATCGTTCTTGCGCCGTTTGCTCCGCACATTACCGAAGAATTATGGAATCGACTCGGCAACACGGTTTCCATCTTCTCAAGTGCCGAATGGGTGAAGTATGAGGAATCGTTGACGGTGATGAATCAGGCGGAGATCGTCGTTCAGGTGAACGGCAAGATCCGTGCGAAATTCAACGCACCGACAGATTCACCGGAAGATGTATTGAAGACGATGGCGCATGAAGAGCCGAATGTGAAGGCGCATCTTGATGGGAAGCAAATAGTGAAAGAAATTGTCATTAAAAATAAACTCGTTAATATTGTTGTAAAGTAAGAAAAAATAGAAATTGCAAGATTGTATAAATACAAGATTACATAATTACAAGATTACAAGATTGTTAGGATGGCAATTAACTAGCACGACATAATTCGATTTGTAATCTTGCAATTTTGCAATACTAAATTTTTCTCATGATTTCAGTAACTATCATAACAAAGAATGAAGAACTGAACATCGAGCGCTGCGTGAAGAGTGTTCAATGGGCAGATGAGATCATTGTGGTGGATGCAGAAAGCACGGACCGTACGGTTGAGATCGCGCGGCAGCTGAACGCGACTGTTATGGTGAAAAAGTGGGAAGGTTTTGCGAAGCAGAAAGAATTCGCGATGCAGCAGTCGAAGAATGAGTGGGTCTTTTCCATCGATGCGGACGAGGAAGTGACTCCTGAATTACAGAAAGAAATACTCGAAACGATCATCACTGCTGATGCGTTGAACGGTTACGAGGTGCCAAGAAAGAGTTTCTTCCTTGGAAAGTTCATCCGATACGGAGGATGGTATCCCGGTTATCAACTGAGATTGTTCCGCAAATCGAAATCCACCATGAATCACCGTCCTGTACACGAAGGATTTTTAGTGG
>CAIVNT010000694.1 GCA_903907305.1 uncultured Ignavibacteriota bacterium | reverse complement strand
TCTTCGTTGGTCAGCATCATTACGATGTTGCGAAATCCGTAAAAGTGATCCTGCAGCAGTACAAAGACCTTCAGGATATCATCAACATCCTTGGTATGGACGAACTTTCCGATGAAGACAAACTGACCGTGTCGCGCGCTCGTAAGATCCAGCGCTTCCTGTCGCAGCCGTTCTTCGTCGCGGAACAGTTCACGGGCATTCCCGGAAGGTATGTGAAACTCGATGACACCATTAAAGGATTCAAAATGATCGTGGATGGTGAATGCGATCACCTGCCGGAACAGGCGTTCCTGATGTGCGGCGGTATCGAAGAAGTATTTGAAAAAGCAAAAGCATTACAGGCAGCATAATATATTATGGCAGATAAAAAATTTCAATTGGATATCGTAACTCCGACCAATACCATCTATTCCGGCGAAGTGCTGAGTTTTACCGCACCCGGTATCGTCGGTAATTTTCAAGTCTTGTTCAATCATGCTCCGCTTCTTTCTGCGATCGGCGTCGGTGAAGTAAAGATCACCGAAGCGGACGGGAAGCAGCAGCGCTTCGCCACCAGCGGCGGATTCGTGGAAGTAAAGTCCAATACGGTCATTCTTCTTGCAGAATCTGCTGAAAACGAGGCGGAGATCAATATTGAACGTGCTGAGAAATCAAAAATACGTGCGATGGAACGTCTCGGCAAAAAAACAAATGAAATGGATGTTGATCGGGCGCAGGTTGCATTGCTGCGATCCATGAACAGGTTGAAAATTGCTTCAAAAAAATAATGTGAATCAAGAGTGACCATAGCCCACCGAAGGTTTCTTCCGTGGGCTTTTTTGTTTGAAAGTGAACCGAATGCGCCCAACACATGCCGAGATCGATCTTCGCGCGATCAATTCGAATCTGCGTAACATCCGCAAGGCTATTGGTCGGCATCCGCTGATCATGGCAGTAGTGAAAGCGAATGCGTATGGCCATGGAGTGATACCGGTCGCTGAATCGATCATCAAACATCATACAGCGCAGTATTTCGGTGTGGCTATCGTTGAAGAAGGAATTGAATTACGGAAAGCAGGGATCAAATATCCCGTTCACGTCTTTACTGCTCCTCTCAAAGAACAACTTCCGTTATATCTCCGGCATGAACTAGAACCGACGGTCTGTGATTTTACTATCGCCAAGATATTGAATGCACTCGCGAAGAAAGCCGGAAAGAAAGTATCCCTTCAGATCAAGATCGATACGGGAATGGGAAGGATCGGTATTGCTTCAACCGATGCGGTTGCATTCGTTGAAAAAGTCTCCCGGCTTTCTCATCTTCATATTAAAGGGATCTGGACGCATTTTGCTACATCGGATGAAAATGACCTTTCGTTTGCCACTGAACAACTGAAAAAATTCAGGAACATCGTTACGGAATTGGAATTACGCGGTATCCATATTCCGTTGATCCATTGCGCAAACAGTGGTGCAATTTTTCAGATGCCGGATTCGTATTTCGATATGGTCCGTCCGGGGATCATGATGTATGGATATACTCCTTCCACTGAGACGCGAAAAACAATCGAAATTCGTCCAGTAATGTCATTGAAAGGGAAAATAGGATTTCTGAAGGATGTTGAAAAAGGGACAAGTATCAGTTATGCACGCCGTTACATAGCGAAACGAAGAACCACCATTGCAAGTATTACGGTTGGATATGCTGATGGATATTTTCGTACATTAACGAATAAGGCAACTGTCCTGATTAATGGAAAGAACTTTCCCGTCGCGGGAACGGTCTGTATGGATCAGATCATGGTCGATGTGGGGGATGAACCGGTAAAGATCGGCGATGAAGTGGTGATGATGGGAAGAAGCGGTTCGACAATGATCGATGCATGGCAGATAGCCGGTGCAGTTGGAACAATTCCGTACGAAGTCACTTGCGCTGTTTCACAACGAGTACCAAGAAAATATATCAATGGAAAGTAACGAAGAATATCTCTTACGCGCCTTGCGCAGAACCAGCAACGGACTGACTGACAGTCTGATTCCTGCGCATGGTGCAAAGTTGACAAAACTCCTCCATCGGTTTGAATCGACCGGTGCACTGCGCCGCGAGATAAACGCCTTGTTGAATGTGCAGGGATTCGGCAAATGCGGCCTTGCGATGGAATGGCTGCTTGAACGGACAAAACGTTCTAATGATTATTTTGCTCCCGAACAGTTCGAAAGCGACATACTGCTCTTGAACGAAAAATTGTTTGAGGCATTCCTGAATCAACCGTTCGATATGCCTGATTTTTCCCGTACATTCGAAGCTCCTGCACGTCCTATCCAGCAGAACATCCAGATCTCCGATGATGAATTCCTCGGCACGAATTATCATTCTGCAAATACCTCATCACAACAGTCAGCGTCAAGCGTTTCTGAACCCGCACCAATCGGGGAATCAATGACGGAACCGGATTGGGGAGGGACATTTTCACCATCTGTAACTGCGGCAGTTTCAGAAGGATCTCCGCATAATACTTCACCGTCTTTATCTGAAACGATGACACAGGATCTATTCGAGTCATCGGAGCGGATCGCGCAAACGGCGATAGAATTCAACGATAAACAATCCAATGAGCGGCCGATCGCTATGGCTGTCCTTCGCGTAACCATCCGTGCTTCTCTTGATGTGGCCAAAGCACTGAACAACGTGATTGCGCAGGATTTCTTTGAAGCGATGCTCCGGTTGATCGCACTTTCCGATGAGCATGGAAAGATACGCAGCGATGGCTTTGCGGATGTCATTCATGATATCGGCGACAGATTTCTCAACGCGTTGCATTCACCATCCGACGGAATTACATTGTTAAAGAATATCACGACCTTCATCAGTGATCCTAAAGAACTATTAGCGAAGAAGTAATTATGGAAAATGAAAAGATCATCTATGCAGTAATCATGGCAGGCGGTGTCGGTTCCCGTTTTTGGCCGAGAAGCCGAGAAAAAAATCCGAAACAGTTACTGGAGATCTTCGGTGATGGGACGATGATTCAGAATACCGTGAAACGTCTTCACGGTTTCATAGAAGAGAAGAATGTCTTCGTGGTGACGAATAAGCTTCAACGGAATGCTATCATTAAGCAACTGCCGAATGTTCCGGTAGAGAATATCATTGTTGAACCGGTCGGACGCAATACTGCTCCGTGTATCGGTCTCGCTGCGTTGTTCATTCACAGACTGGATCCGAAAGGGATCATGGTCGTTCTCCCTGCCGATCATATCATCGCAAATGAAACTGAATTCATCCGCGTCTTAAAGACCTCATCCGAAGTTGCTCATATTACGGCCGGACTCGTTACGATCGGTATTCATCCGACACATCCTGAAACGGGATACGGATACATTCAGGCAAAAGATAAAAGCGAAGAAACCCAGCCGGTGAATATCGGCGGTGTTTTTGAAGTGAAGACATTTGCCGAAAAACCGAATTATGCTACAGCAGTAAGTTTCCTTGAGAATGGTGATTTCTATTGGAATAGCGGTATGTTCATCTGGCGCGTGGATACGATCCTGAATGAGATCCACAGAAGTTTGCCGGAACTACATGGACAATTGATCAATCTTCAGCCTTCCATCGGAACACCGATGTTCGATCAGAATCTTGAAACGGCGTACGGCATCATCCGCAGTATTTCCATCGATTACGGTGTGATGGAAAAAGCGGCACGGGTCTATGTTGTGAAGGGGGATTTCGG
>CAIVNT010000693.1 GCA_903907305.1 uncultured Ignavibacteriota bacterium | reverse complement strand
GTTATCAAACAAAATAAGCGAACGATTTCCGGACCACTCCAACCGCTCTTCACCATTCGCAAGAAGCGTTTCGCGAAGTGTATCCTGCGGTGTGGATGCATCTCTAAATGAACCTGACCCTTCAAAGATATAGGCAAATGCATGTCGATTCACTTCCACCTTCAAGGTCTTTCGTTTTCCCGCCGGGACGAATATATCAAGATAGCATGGATCAGCTGCAATCCCGTCAACCGGTCCCCGCTTCCCCAAAAATTCTCCGCAAACGATACGGACTTGTGTTCCATCATCATCGGTGATCACAGGTATTTCTTTTGAATTCACATCCTGATATCGCGGCGATGTCATTTTCATGGACGCAGGAAGATTCGCCCACAACTGGAATCCATGCATTCGTCCCTCAGCATCACCTTTCGGCATTTCCTGATGAAGGATTCCGGAACCGGCAGTCATCCATTGCACGTCGCCGGCGCCGAGTGTTCCGTTGTTGCCAAGACTGTCACTGTGCGAGACATTTCCCGCAAGAACATAGGTGATCGTTTCGATTCCGCGGTGAGGATGCCAAGGAAATCCTGCAAGATAATCCATCGGACGGTCATTCCTGAAATCATCCAACAAGAGGAACGGATCGAATTCACTCGGATCACCGAATCCGAATGCCCTGCGGAGATGAACTCCCGCCCCTTCGAGGGTCGGCTGAGCCTGTACAATACGCTTTACCGGTCTGATCGACATGATTCCTCCACCTATTTGTGACAATTCTGTGATGTGATTGTCGAAAATCTTCCATACACTACTTGAAATATCGGACTATATTGTATTAATTAAACGGAATTATTCATCAGGAGTCAAGCATGTTCCGAAACCTCAGCATTTCCGCAAAACTGTTCCTGACCTTTGTACCAATCTTCATCATCGGGATCGCGATCAGCATCTATCTGAACAATCAGTTCCAGGAAGAACAGATGCAGGAGCAGGCGCTCGAAGCTGCGAATGAAAAAGCGATGATCGTCCGCGAATCATTGGTGAACATGATGGTGGAAAGCCAAATGGTGGATGATAAATATCTGGAGAAAGTGAAACAGATCGCACATCTGCATGGTCTCTATATTAGAATCGATACTGCTAAACTGAGACTCGCCGAGGATTTTATGGACAGCACCCGCACAGCACGACTCGGATGGCGCATCGGTCAGGCAAACAGCAAAGGAGAGATAGACAATCAATACGGAAATCAGGTGCTTGCAACAGGAAAACAGCAATGGATCCGTCTCGGCGATGATTTCAAAGCGATGGTGCCATTCATTGCTGAGAAGAAATGCCAAAAATGTCACGACGTTCAGATCGGAGACGTACTCGGCGTCGCTCATCTGGACTTCCCGCTCACGAAGATCATCGAAGCGAATCAGAAGAATGCACAACGGTCAGCCATGATCTTCGGCGGTGTAGCATTTATTGTGATCGTTACAGGACTCATTTTTTTCCGTTCGCTTGTGCAGGGACCGCTGAAGAAACTCGAATTCGCAAGTGAAGAGATCGGCAAAGGAAACATGAGCGATGATCTCGTTCTTCCCGATGGGAATGATGAAGTAGGAAAGCTTGCCAGATCATTCACCGGCATGCGTGCCGCACTCAAACAAAGTCAAGATGCAATGAGAATTTCCACAGTGGGACAAGTGGCCGCATCGCTCGTGCAGGATTTCCGGTCTCCGATTAAAGAGATCGTCTCTGCTATCGATGAGCTCAAAAGATCCACGCTCGATGAATCCAAGAAGAATGAATTGTTGGATGATGCCAAAGCATCCGCTCAATTGGTCAATCGAATGACGCAGGATCTGATTGATTTCACCTCCGGTGATATCAAAGTGGATAAACGTCTTTCGAGTATCGGCAAACTCGTTCGCACGGTCTCGCTCAGCGTAAAACCGGATCTGGAGAAACAACAGATCGTCCTGAACGCAGATGTAAAATACGACGGCCAGGCGATCATCGATGCCGACAGAACAGCACGGGCGATCGGCAATATCATTTCGTATGCGGCAAATTATATTCCTGCCGGCGGAAAGATCACACTCGAAACTGACTCCACTGCCGGACAATTGATGATCATCATTTCGGATAACGGCAGTGGAATTCCCAAAGCGTTCCAATCGAAAGTCTTCGAACCGTTCGTGAAGGTCGTGCAAAGCGGCGGTGTGGGACTCGATCTTGCCCTTGCCAAACGGATCATCGAAAAACAAGGAGGAAATATCTCACTGACATCGGATGAAGAAAAAGGAACGGTGTATTCGATCATGATACCACTGTGATCTCAACGACGGTCATCCTGAGTCCCGATAGAGTATCTCTTAAATTGAATCGGGACGAAGGATCCATTGACTTACGATAGATCCTTCGGCCCTCCTCTTTAATAACTAGTGCTGTTTCTAAAAAATAATATTTCAAATAATAATGTTCATGCTGAGCAAGATGTCGCTGCTAATAAATCCTTCGGCGCATGCCGACCTGCCTGCCGGCAGGCAGGTAAACAACATCGGCATTTGCTCAGGATGAACAGTTCGGCGACATCGCGCCGAAGCATGACCGAAAAACACAAGCTAACTTAATTAAAGTGGCACTAGATCATCGGTTGCCGGAGCACCGTCTTGAGTTTTTCGGGTGCAGTCTTCCGCGGATCATTCAGATAGATCTCGTGATGCTTTCCGGAGAGGTTATGACCGCTATTCTTGATCACTTCGTGAAGTCGTGCGATCGTCGGTGCTTCAGCGGCGTACGGACCATGATACAGTATCTGTGCGCACAGTCCTTCGTGAAAAGGTGTAAAAGTGAGTTTATCGATCGCCGGAAGATCCTTTTTCTTTCGGACCGATTCAACCGCCTCACGGAATATCTCGTTGGTGACAAAGTCCGGCTGCATGATCATCATTTTCCATAACCATTCATTTTTTCGTTCAATGCTGAATTCCTCCATGTCCGGCACCCACCATAACCCTTCCAACGGAAGAACACCGTAGTCGATATTCCCTTTCATTTTTTTGACCATGAATTTGATCGTGTATGCCG
>CAIVNT010000692.1 GCA_903907305.1 uncultured Ignavibacteriota bacterium | reverse complement strand
GAATTCTTTCCGCCGAAAACAGAGGAAGCATCGAAGTCGCTGTTCGATTCCATCTATGAATTGACCCATTTGAAACCGTCGTATGTGAGTGTCACGTACGGAGCGGGAGGTTCCACCCGTCAGTTGACACATGATCTGATCGTTCGCCTGCAGAAAGAGACACAGTTGAACAGTGTTCCTCACCTGACCTGTGTCGGTGCAACTCGGGATGAGATCAAAGAGATTCTCACGAAATATGATGAGAACGGCATCGGGAACATCATGGCACTTCGCGGAGATCCGCCGAAAGGTCAAGCTCAATTTGTGCAGACGGAGAATGGATTCGCCTATGCATCAGAGCTTGTTGCGTTCATCAAAAAGAATTTTCCCCATATGGGGATCGGCGTTGCCGGATTCCCGGAAGGACATCCCACCACCCCGAACCGGCTGAAGGAGATCGACAATCTGAAAGCCAAAGTAGATGCAGGTGCGGATTATATCTGCACGCAGTTCTTCTTTGAGAATAGAGACTTCTACGATTTCTGTGAACGGTGTGATATTGCCGGCATCAAAGTTCCTATCATTGCAGGGATCATGCCTGTCACAACACGCAAAGGATTTGCGCGCATGGCGGAACTTGCTCTCGGTGTACGGTTCCCCGCAAAACTGCTCCGCGCCGTCTCCCGTGCAGAGGATGATGAATATGTGGAGAAGGTCGGCATCCAATGGGCGAGCGAACAGGCGCGCGATCTGATCGACCGGAATGTCTCCGGCATCCACTTCTATACCCTCAACCGTTCCAAACCGACCCTGAAGATCTACGAAGCGCTCGGTATCCGGTCGTCGGACAGTCTTCGCCGCGCACCGGTTCCACTTTCTTAACAGGAAAAAATATGACAAGAGAATCCATTGCTGAAGAATTGATCGCCGTTGCACATCGTGTTGACGAGAAAGGGTTAGTCGCCGCGACGGACGGAAATATCAGTGCACGTCTCCCGAACGGGAACATCCTTGCGACACCGACATCGCTGAACAAAGGATTTTTGAAGAGTGATGATCTCATCGAAATGACGCTGGACGGTATGCAGCTCAGCGGAACGAGACGGCCGTCCACCGAAATGAAGATGCATCTCTTCATCTATCAGCAGCGTGCTGATGTAAATGCCGTTGTGCATTGCCATCCGCTCTATGCTACAGGATTCGCCGCAGCCGGAATTGCACTGAAGCCGAATATCTTCCCGGAAGTGGTGGTGACTCTTGGAGAGATACCGCTCGCCACATATGCCGCACCTTCCACTGACGAGCTGGCACATTCCCTGCTTCCATTCATTGCCGCATATCGTGCTGTGCTGTTGGCAAATCATGGTGTTGTTACTTACGCGTCGAATCTTTGGGAAGCATGTTTTATGATGGAAAAAGTTGAGCAGACTGCCCACATGCTGTTCGTTGCTGAAACGCTCGGCGGTGCACGTCAACTGAATGCAGAACAGGTTGCTCATCTGAAAGTGCTGGCCCGTACGGTGTATCAACAATAATTTGCAGTTGATCAAAATTCACGATTCTTTTACCACCCAAATTCTAATGCACAAGATTTCACAGTGAACTATTTT
>CAIVNT010000691.1 GCA_903907305.1 uncultured Ignavibacteriota bacterium | reverse complement strand
TTTTATGCCTTACGTTTTGTACAATTTCTTCTTTTTTCTAACCACTGTAAAGGCATACACTTAACAGATTTTTAGCAACCGTATTCAGACACGCTTATGTATTCACGTATTTATTGCCAAATAAGGCAATTTTATCTTAATTCAAAAAAGAAGGCGGGATATCATCCCGCCCAACAATAGTTATTTATGTTCTGTGTCTCCTCCCCGCCTGAATGTGAGCAGGTGTGGATTTGATCCAAGACTATTTGGAGAGGATCATCTTTCTCGCTTCCACTCTGTCATTCATCTGCAGTCGTGCAAAATAGACCCCGTCAGGATAATGTTCTGCGTTGAAGACATATTGGAAACTCCCTGGTCCCTGCCGTCCGTCGAATAAAACCTCAAGTTCCTGTCCAAAAAGATTAAAGACAGACAGTTTCGCATAGACATTCTCAGTAAGACGATACGTGATAGTAGTTTTCGGGTTGAAGGGATTCGGGAAGTTCGGATCGAGGTGTTCGGGCTCGCTGTTGGCAATCTGTCCCTTCCGGGTGACATCATCCTGCCAGATGATGGTGGAACCTCCTGCTGCTACCCAGGCATTGTAGACGAGCGATGCGTACAGATCGATACCGTCCTGGACCAGTTCATTCATCATCTTTCCTGTCTCGGTCCATTGCACGAAATAATAATCACCGTTGTAATTATTTTTGGCGAGCCTGTAAGCCATCGTATCGACACGGAGAAGATTCGGAAGTTTTGAATGGGCTTTCAGCGACAGTGCAAATACTTTGGTAAAGACATCGTTCGAAAAGTTATCGACTTTTTTCGGCTCATTCCGTTTCAGAAAGATCTTGCCGTAAAAACGGTTGATGATCTCTTCTTCCACTCTCCACTTGATCCCGTTATTGTGTGTGTATTGTCCGTCGAAGTTCATTGTATTGCGGAGAAGCATTGCAAGTTCAGCGGCATAATATCCCAGCTCGGCGGTGATGGTGACCGTCGCAGCCCAATTCCCCTGCTGCATCATCCTGCGAAGTGAATCAGTCAATTCCACCACATAGTACGGAAGATAGCCGTTCAAACGGACGGTCTCTTTGCCGTATTTCTTCTGGAGGTCGATCAGTGATGGAGGCATCCGCTGGAGGAATGCTTCGGGATACCGTTCCAGTTCGATGTATTCACGATACGGCGCTTCACCGTCGCGGTATCTTCTCCGTTCAATATCGTTCGCGTGGTCGGCAAAATAGAAATCAACGTCGCGGAAGCGCTGCATCGAGCTTGGGAGTGAACGGATACCATTGAGATTGATCACCCGGTGTCCTTCCCTTCCCCAGCCGAAACAACAATTACTCACGAATGCCGCGAGCAGGATGGTCAGGACGATCGGCGAGCGGGATATCATTTCCCCGGGGAGAATCGTTTGCGGATGAGTGAACGGATATCGCTGATATTTGCTGAAGCGATCCCGAGGAAGACAAGGAATGCGCCGGCGAATAATTCGGGGAATACTTTTTCCTGCAGCACGATCACTCCCAGCAGAACGGCAATCACCGGAGTAACGAATGCCGTCAACGAGAGCAGTACAACTTCCACTCTTTTCAACAGCCAGAAATAGCTGACGAATGTAACAATGGTACCAAGGATGGCAAGAAAAAATATACTGAAGATCGCCATTGGCGTAAAGTGCACCATTGAAAGATCCTCTACCGAAACACTGCTCACCAGCAACAGAACTGCACTGATGGTCATCGGGACGAAACTGACCACAAAAGGACTGATCTCGTGTCCGTGTTTCTTGATGGTCACTGCAGAGAATGCCTGGATCGCTCCGCTGAGGATCACCGCTCCCATGCCGAGCATCGTGGACGAATTCCCGTCGAATTGAACATCGTGCGAAAAGATCGTGACCACCCCGGCAAAACCGAGGAGCACGCCAATCACCTTTGCAGGGGTCACTTTATCGGACGGGATGAGCATGCTGGAAATGATAGCAACCCACAATGGGTACGTAGCGAAAAGTATCGATGTCATTCCGGACGAGATCTGATGTTCCCCCCAGTAAACAAGTCCGAAAGGGATCGAGAATGAGGTGAAAGCAATAACGAAATAGAACCATCGTGTGGATACATTCCATGGAATCGGGATCTTTCGCAGACGAATGATTGCGAAAAGTATAATGCCGGCAACAGCAAATCGTAATCCTGCAGAGAGCAGAGGCGTCATCGTTTCAAGACCGATTTTAATCACGAGCCAGGTGGAGCCCCAGATGGTGCATATTGCCGTGTATGCGAAGATTACTTTTATTCGTTCGGACATTTTTTTGAAAAAGATTATGAAGGTATTGGGTAATAGGTCTTAGGTGTTAGGTATTCGAATACTGAAAATACAGCTTGTATTATAGAATCATTGTAATAGATACTCTTGTAATCTTGAAATTGAACAATCTTGCAATTCTTTATTTCTTTCCTACTCAACCATCTTATTGAACACCAGTCCCGAAATGAGTTTTGGAAAAAAGAATGTCGATTTTTGCGGCATAGTGTTGCCGGATTTAGCCACATCACGGACCTGTTCGATGCGCGTGGGATTCACAAAGAAAGCGATCTGCGACGCACCGCTTGCAACTTCGTCCACACATTCATGTACTTTTTGGATGTAATGGATATTCAGCTTCTTTTCCTGTGCTTCCTGTGTGATGCCGAGCAGATTTTTCAGGATATAATTGTGCAAGAGAACGACATCCAGATTCTTTACGCCGGCAGGCAGATCTTCAGGCACAAGCGTATTCAATGATGATTCATTCTTGAGCGATGCCACAAAGAATTTCGATGAGTGTTTCGAGACGAATCCATACGCGAATTTCGGGAAGGTCTTCAACGCATCCATCATCATCTGCGGTGTCGGAAAGATCTGCACATTGAAATGCTGCTGCAGCGTTGCGACAAGTGCGCTGCCGTCATAATTCGGCAGACTGTGCACAACGCGGTGTGTCGGGAAGATCACCAGCCCTTCGTCATCCAGATTGGTGAAGAACATCATAATGTAATTATACAGTTCGTTGCCGGTGTGATTCGGATTCTGCGACTTCATCAGATCACGGTACGCCAGTCCTGTCTCATACCGATGATGTCCGTCCGCGATCAGAACTTGTTTCGGTTCCATCAACGCGCCGATCCTGCTCACGACATCGGAATCTGATATCTGCCAGAGTTGGTTCCGCACACTTTCAAATTCCACATCGATAAAGGGATAGGTGGAATGGACCGGAGTGAGATATTGATCGATCTCTTTCGACGGATCGGAATAGAGACTGAACACCTGACTAAAATTGGAACTCGTCGCCTTGAATAATTTGAACCGGTCCTCTTTCGCTTTGGAGAGTGTCTTTTCGTGTGGAAGAACGATCTTCTTCTCGAATTCTTCAAGACGGCAGAGAGCGATGAATCCTTTTCGCTGGATCTCTTTCCCTTCGGTCGTTTTGAATGTCTGCACGAGCGGATAGATCGATGGAGCAAGATCACGCAGCAGCACATCGGTGGACTGCCATGCATCATACGTCTTCGCAGCGGATGAATATCGGTCCTCTTCACGCCCAAGGATCAGGCGGACAACATTGAACGGATCTTTATCGTAATATCCATTTTGCTGTTCCGGCGAGATCACATCGTACGGCGGTGCAACAACGTTCTCGATCTTCACTTTCATTTGATTGTAACGGATAGCGCGAAATGCTTTTATCGTGGCCATTGTAGTCTCAAGAAATTATAAAGGTGTTAGGCTTTAGGTGTTGGCAATGAACTCTTATGGATAATTATTTTGACTAAAGATGATGCACTCTTGTAATCCTGCAATCTTGCAATTTTGTAATCTTGGATTCTTGGAATCTCGAAATTACAAAATTG
>CAIVNT010000690.1 GCA_903907305.1 uncultured Ignavibacteriota bacterium | reverse complement strand
CACCGGTATTCTTTTTTTGATGTCAATGCACTTCTCCAATACGGATACGGAAGGTTCCGGATCCTTGTGAGAGAATGCAACTTTCATTCACAAGTGCTGCATAAAGCCAACAAAGCGCTGGGCTTGCCGATAAGCCGAATTTTGTCTGATCCAGTGAAGGACAAGGCAATCATTTCTCTTGATCATGCATTGCTGCATGATTCTAGCGACCTACCCGTTTCGTCTCAATTACGAATTGAGCGGACATCTCTTCTCCCGCGAACGGGAAACGAAACTTACGCGGTCTTGCTCTCAGTGGGGTTTGTCATGTTCCGCCGAAGCGGAATCCCTTGCGGGACCGGCGATATTACTATCACCGCGGTGCGCTCTTACATTAAGTACGCTTGGTCGCATACCGCACCTTTTCACCTTTATCCCGATGCAATCATCGGGAAAGTATATTCTCTGTGACACTTTCCGTATCCTTTTTGAGGGGACCCCGGACGTTATCCGGCACTGTGTCCATCCCTTTCCGTCTAACGACGGATCGGGAAAGAGTTCGGACTTTCCTCCATAATTCGTGAATGAATTACAGCGATTGCCTGGCGTACCACGGCAACTTGTTGGCTTTGCACAACATCTCGCTGACGAGAATGAATAGATGATGAATTAAAAACTTGGGAGACCTGTTCGAACAAGCGAACGGTCAATATCATCAGGACTGCATTGATGATGAAAAATTCTATCATACGATAATTTTGTAATACAATCACATCAAATGTGTTGTCATTACCGTCCCGACGGGATCCCTTCGGGACATGCTTTTAGTCGAAGACTCCCTACGGGTCTACGACCTCGTAGAGGATCGTAGATCGACTCTTCGAGCGGGAATCCATTTTTAGATGCCCGATTGAAGTGTTCGGGCATGACAAGTTTTTTATCATTTATTGTTTCGTATCGATCGCCTCATTCGCCAGCGCATCTGCCTCTTTATTGAGTGCGCGGGGGATATGACCGATCGTAAATTTGAATATTGCCGATGCCAGTGCGCCTTTCACTTTGGTATGCATTTGTTTCATACCTTCATCCTTCACTTTATACTGACCGTTCATTTGCTTCGCCATCAGTTCGCTGTCCGTCCGTACAACAAGTTCCGTGCAATGAAAAGTTTCAGATGCTGCCACAAGCTGAACGCATTCCAATAATGCTGTGTATTCAGCAATATTGTTGGTGGCTGTTCCCAGATACCGTTTGTGCTCGAGGAGAACAGCGCCGGTCTCATCTTTGATCACGATACCGATCGCCGCTTCGCCGGGATTGCCGCGCGAAGCTCCGTCGGTGTAGGCTGTCAACTTCATTATACCGCGTTCACCTTCTCTGCAAGTTCATCGGAGATGACAATACGTCCGCAATGCTGACAGAGATAGATCTTATCATTGCGCCGGATCTCCATGATATGCTGCGGAGGAACTCTGTTCCCGCAGCCGCTGCACGATTGCTTGCGGATAATGGATACTGCTTTGCCGCGTCCTGAACGGATCTTCTGGTAGCGCGAGAGGATCTCTTTGTCCAACCGTGTGACGATCTTCTTACGTTCGTGATTGAACTTGAGTTCTTCATCTTCCGTTTCTTTTGAAACGATCGCGAGCTCGCCCGCTTTTTCCGTCAGAAATTCATTCAGCTCATTCAGCCGTAATGTGTATTCTTCCAGTTCGTTCTTCGCAATGGACATCTGGTTCTCGAAATCTCCAAACTGTTTGCCGAGCGTCTTCATTGTTTCTTCAGCGAAGTCGATCTCCTTGGTGATGGCATCATATTCTTTGTTATTTCGGACCTGATATTGTTGTTCCTTATATTTTTTCAGCTTCTCTTCGAAATCTTTGATGTCGTTATCCGCATTGTTCCGGGATGCGACGAATTCATCGATGAACGCCTGTTTTGCGTTCGCTTTCTCCGACAATTCGGCGATCTCTTCCTTTAGATCGCGGACCGTTTCTGGCAAGTCGCCTTTTGATTCTTCAACATCGTCCAGATTGCTGTCTACTTTTTGCAATTGATATAACAACCGAAGCGTTTCTTCCAAGTGATTCTCCTTACTTAAAAAATATGTACGGGGTTAGTACTCTGTTGTGTGATAAAGATTTTTCCGGAATGATTCTTCCGTTTTGCGATCTGTTGTATCTTCTTTGCGAGTGCCGGCAGAACGAGATGTTCGGTTTCGTAATGCCCTGCATCCACCAAAAGAAGGTGCGATTCAAATTCCTGGAACGTGTGATACTTTAGATCGGCTGTAACCATTGCATCCGCACCCTGGGCGACAGCATCACTGATAAACTCGCTTCCCGAACCGCCGCAGACGGCCACTGTTCGGATTGAAGATTCCTTTCCGGAGAACTTCAATGTTTTCAATCCAAGTTGTTTCTTGATCCGGCCGAGAAAGTCTTTTTGCGACAATGGCTTCGGCAGTGTTCCGATCGCTCCAAGCCCGTATTCACTGTTCTTATTCAACAGTGGAATAATGTCATACGCAGCTTCTTCGTATGGGTGCGCTTTCAGCATCGCGGCAATAATCCCGCCGACCTTCCACTGTTCTGCAGTAGTTTCTAATCGGACTTCCTGAACCCGTTCCAGTGTTCCTGCCTTACCGATGAAGGGTTTTGATGTATCGTTTCCCCGGAATGTGCCTGTCCCCTCCGCACGAAAACTGCACTGATCATATTTAGAGAATGCTCCCGCTCCTGCGTTGTGCATCGCATCCGCCACTTGTTCAACATGACCGGAGGGGACAAATACGATGATCGAAACCAAACTATTTTTAATCGGGGAGAGGATCTTCACGTCGCACAATCCCAGTTTCTCGGCAAGGACGAAGTTCACCCCCCATTGTACACTGTCCAAATTCGTATGGGCAGCGTAGACATTCATTTTTCCTTCCGTCAAGAACAAAACAAGTTCACCGGTTCGGGTTGATGGTGTAATATTCTTCAACGGATGAAACAGTAACGGATGATGCGTTACGATACAATTTGCTTTTTTTCTTTTTGCTTCCAGCGCCACATCCATCGTCAGATCGAGAGCAATGAGGATATTTGTGATCCTGTTCTCCGGTCTGCCGATAAGTAAACCGATATTGTCACCACTCCATGCGATGGTAGGCGGCGCGATCTCTTCAAATTCTTTTTGAAACTCTCGTATTTTCAATAGTCGTGATCAGCAACGGCAAAAAAAAAGTCCCGTTGGAGTTTCGGGACGTTTCTTATCGCTGAAATAGTATGTGACGTACTTTTTTCTTCTGAGTTATTAGTTTCGTATTAGTCGGTATCATAGTTCTCATTAGTTTCTCATCTATAATAGCAAAAGTATCGAAAATATGCAAGATTGACTTTGCCTCATTTTTTCGGTAAGTTTATGGCGAAAATTTATCATTCGACGGTTTCCCTCAACTAATTCTTAATCCATCGGAGTGTAACACATTGATTACAGAGTATGGCTACGACGTTTTTTTCTCTGTTACCGCTTTTTGTCTTATTGTTGGTTTGGGTGCGTATTTCTTCATCGAACAACCGATTGTTAAGGTCGTTCTGATCGT
>CAIVNT010000689.1 GCA_903907305.1 uncultured Ignavibacteriota bacterium | reverse complement strand
GTTTTGCATCGTTCTTCGGTGGCACGAGTTTGCTGATTTCTATCGGAGTAGCTTTAGATACATTGCAGCAAATCGAATCACACTTAATGATGCGTCATTATGATGGTTTCATGAAGAGCGGCAAGATCAAAGGCCGCATCGGACGGTAATGGCAAGCAGCATTAAAACTCCGGACGAAATCGAATTGATGCGTGAGAGCAGCCGGATCGTAGGGGATGTGATCAAACTGATCGGTACTCAGATCAAACCTGGTGTTTCGACACTTCAGCTTGATGCACTTGCAGAAGATTACATTAGAAGTTGTAAGGCAGAACCGGCGTTCAAAGGATATGGATCAGATCCTAGAAATCTTTTTCCAGCAACATTATGCATATCGGTGGACTGTGAAGTTGTCCACGGTATCCCTGGGAAAAGAATCCTGAAAGAAGGAGAGATCGTTTCGATTGATGTTGGTGCTCTGAAGAATGGATTTTACGGAGATGGAGCTTATACATTTCCCGTCGGCGAAGTGAATGAAGAGAAGAAACGGTTGATGCGAGTGACGAAAGAGTCGTTAGATCGTGCAGTAGAGCAGGCGATTGAAGGGAATAAGATCGGTGATATTGCCCATGCTGTTCAGTCGTATGTTGAAGCGGAAGGGTTCTCGGTTGTGCGGGATCTAGTGGGACATGCGGTTGGCCGGGAATTACATGAAGATCCGCAGGTTCCCAACTACGGAAAAGCAGGAAAAGGACCGGTATTGAAAGAGGGAATGACCCTCGCAATCGAACCGATGGTGAACGCGGGAACATTCAAAGTGATGACGGCAGCGGATCGATGGACGATCGTGACACAAGACGGAAGACCTTCAGCGCACTTTGAGTATACGATCGTAGTTCGCAAAGACAAAGCAGAAGTGTTAACTATCTATAATTAATGGCAAAACAAGACGCTATAAAAATTGACGGAGTGATCTCCGATACTTTGCCCAACGCTTCATTCCGAGTGAAACTGGACAATGGACACGAGATTCTGGCACATATCTCCGGCAAAATGCGAATGCACTATATCAAGATTCTGGCCGGAGACAAAGTAACGGTAGAACTTTCACCGTATGATTTGACAAAGGGTAGAATAACGTATCGCTACAAATAAGAGTTAAAGGGAAGACAATGAAAGTTCGTGCATCAGTAAAGAAGATCTGTGAGAACTGCAAGATCATTCGCCGCAAAGGCAAAGTAATGGTCATTTGCAAGAAAAACCCAAAACACAAGCAACGTCAAGGTTAAAATTTAGGAGAGTATTCAGTGGCTCGTATCGCTGGCGTCGATTTACCAAAAAATAAACGGTCCGTGATCGGATTGACCTACATCTTCGGAATTGGTGACACCATTTCCAAAGAGATCCTTGCCAAGGCAGGGGTGGATGAGAATAAGAAGATCGGTTCGTTGACCGATGAAGAGGTCAATAAGATCCGTACGATCATCCAAACAGATTATAAGACAGAAGGTGCACTTCGTGCCGAGAACCAGATGAACATCAAGCGTTTGATGGATATTGGTGCTTACCGCGGACTTCGTCATCGTAAGGGTCTGCCGGTTCGGGGACAGCGCACACGGACAAATTCCCGTACGCGCAAAGGAAAACGTAAGACCGTTGCAGGAAAGAAAAAAGC
>CAIVNT010000688.1 GCA_903907305.1 uncultured Ignavibacteriota bacterium | reverse complement strand
GAATGCGCGAAGTGCCATAAAAAGAATCTGGAGAACGGAACGGTAACGCAGTTCGTTCATTTGGAATTTGAAAAGTGCAGTTCATGTCATCAGGACCCGCACAAAGGGAAGTTCAAACAGGAATGCGTTCAATGCCATTCCGTTGAATCGTGGCATCAGGTGAAAACTGCGGCGTTCGACCATAATGCAACGCAGTTCGCGCTGAAAGGGAAGCACGCATCGTTGAAATGCGAGCAGTGCCACCCCAAGAATCCGAAGGAAAAGAATCCGAGCGGTGATCTTGGTTTCCATATCGTTCGATACAAACAGTGCAAAGATTGTCACGCGGATGCTCATGCACGCCAGTTCGACGGACGGAGGGATCTTGGCGCTTGTAATACGTGCCACACGGAGAACGGGTTCGTCGGCTCCACCTATTCGGCGTTGCAGCACAAAGCATCCCGCTTCCCGCTGGTGGGAGCACATAATGCTGTTCCGTGTATCAAGTGCCATCAGGACAACAAAGTGCAGGCGAAAAGCACGAAACAGTTCCACTGGAAAGAGGATCTTGTTTGCACCGCCTGCCATCAGGATATTCATAAAGGTCAGTTCAACGGAAAGATGACCAACGGCTGCGAAACATGTCATTCCACTGATGCGTGGGATGAACTGAAATTTTCGCACGACAAGACCTCATTTCCGTTAAAAGGAAAACATGCCGATGTACAGTGTGCAAAATGCCATAAATTGCAGAACGGCATTCCGCAATACACCGGTTTGGCAAAGGAATGCAATCAATGCCACGAAGATCAGCATGTAGGACAATTCGCCGGCAGTAAAGGGACTCTGTGTGAAAAATGTCATAGTGAGAAAAGCTGGAAATCGTTATTGTTCGATCATAACACCCAGGCGAAATTCGTGTTGACGGGCAAGCATGAGAATGTGAAATGCGATAAGTGTCATAAAGAAACTATCCTGAAGAACAAACGCGTCATTAAATACAAACCACTGGAGTCCGCATGCGTCGATTGTCATCCGGCTCAATAATGAATGTTCGGACATTCATATTGCTCATTGCATGTTCTATGCAATTCCTTTTTGGACAAAGTTCTCCGCATGGCCCGGTTAAACAGGCATGCACGGACTGTCACACGACCACGTCGTGGAAAGATCTTGCCGTTCCTATGAAGTTCAATCATGCCACAACAGGATTCATTCTGCAGGGTGCGCATTCCAACACGCAGTGCATCCAGTGTCATACTACGAAACGATTCGTTGGTACTTCATCGGAATGTTTCTCCTGTCATAAAAAAGACTTTAGCAAAGCGATGTCCCCCAATCATCAGGTAGGACTCATCTCTCACGAATGTTTATCCTGTCACACCATCAACAGTTGGCGCCCTTCGATCTTCGAGCATTCCAAGACCAATTTTCAGCTGGTCGGTGCGCATGCATCGGTGGAATGTTCATCCTGCCATACAAATAATAAATTCAAAGGCTTGCCAAGCGATTGTTTCTCCTGTCATCAGAAAGATTACGCTTCTGCAAAGACTCCCAATCATGCCGCGGCACAGTTCTCGCGTGCGTGTTTAACATGTCATAACAACAACAACTGGCAGCCTTCCTCTTTTGATCATAACAAGACAAACTTTGCTTTGGCCGGTGCACATAAATCCGTAGAGTGTTCCTCATGTCACAAGACCGGGAAATTCAAAGGGATTGCGCAGGATTGTTTCAGTTGCCATCAGAAGGATTATGCAGCGACCGTAAAACCGAACCACGCTGCGACACAGATGGACCATAATTGCACGTCGTGTCATACACTGAATTCATGGACACCGTCTACATTCGATCACGCAAAGACCGATTTCAAATTGACCGGTGCGCATACATCGTCCGAATGCTCAAAGTGTCACACCGGCGGCACCTTCAAAGGAACAGCGAAGGAATGTTTTCCCTGTCATCAGAAGGATATCGCGACACTCGTGAAACCGGACCATAACAAAGGGCAGTTCTCCCATGATTGCCTTACGTGCCACACCAATGTCATTTGGAAACCTTCTACGTTCGATCATAACAAGACGAATTATCTGCTCGTCGGAGCGCATATCAAGACCGATTGCGCCAAATGTCATGTGAATGAAGTCTACAAGGACCTTCCGTCAACATGTTACTCCTGTCATCAAAAGGATTTTGCCGGAGTGCTGACACCGAACCATCAGACCGGTCAATTCGATCACGATTGTTCCACATGCCATACGACCACGATATGGAAGCCGTCAACTTTCGATCATAATAAGACCACGTTCGCTTTGAAAGGAGCGCACATATCCGTTGACTGTGCATCATGTCATAAGAACGGTCAGTTCAAAGGGACCGTATCGGATTGCTTCAGCTGCCATATACTTGATTATAATAGAGTTCTTATTCCGAATCACTTGGCAAGCCAACTCTCGCACGATTGTCTTACGTGCCATACCATCAATGGGTGGAAACCATCCAACTTCAATCATAGTGCAACATTGTTTCCTCTGGTCGGCGCTCATAATTCTGTCTCGTGCGCATCGTGTCACACGAACGGTCTGTTCAAAGGGACAGCAACGGATTGTTTCAGCTGTCACCAAAATAATTTCAACAGCACCACAACACCGAATCATGTCACGTCACTCTTCTCGCATGACTGTCTTACGTGTCACACCAACACTGCGTGGAAACCAGCCAGCTTCAATCACAGCACAACAGCATTTCCGCTGCTCGGTGCACATGCGTCTATAACATGCGCCTCGTGTCATTCCGGCGGCGTGTTCAAAGGACTCGCGACGGATTGTTTCAGCTGTCATCAATTGAATTTCAACGCAGTAACAAGTCCGAACCACGTGTCAGGACAGTTCTCGCATGATTGTATCACGTGCCATTCCAATACCGCATGGAAGCCGTCAACGTTCAATCACAGCTCTACGGCATTCCCGCTCATTGGTGCACATACATCCGTTGCATGTGCGTCATGCCATACAAACGGTCAGTTCAAAGGACTTCCGTCTGACTGCTTCAGTTGTCATCAAAGCAAGTTCAATGCAACGATCGATCCGAACCACGTGACCGGGCTGTTCTCTCACGAATGTCTCACGTGTCATACGACCACAGCGTGGAAGCCGTCAACATTCAGTCATACTTCCACCAGCTTCCAACTCGTTGGAGCGCATACGACAATTGCTTGCGGTGACTGTCACAAGAACGGTGTGTTCAAAGGACTTCCGTCCGACTGTTTCAGTTGTCATCAAACCAAATTCAACGGAACAACCAATCCGAATCATGTCACCGGACAGTTCTCTCATGATTGTCTTACGTGCCATACAACCACAGTGTGGAAGCCGTCAACATTCAGTCATTCATCTACCAGTTTCCCGCTGCTTGGTCTTCATGCTGCCGTATCATGCGGTGACTGCCATAAGAACGGTCAGTTCAAAGGGACGACGACTGATTGTTATGCGTGTCACACAGCGGATTTCAACGGAGTCACCGATCCGAATCATATTTCCAATGTGTTTAGCCATGCGTGTCTTTCGTGCCATACCATGAACGGTTGGAAGCCGGCAACATTCAATCACAGCACAACACGCTTCCCGCTAACGGGGAAACATGCCTCCACCACTTGCGTCAGTTGTCACGTGGGCGGCAAATACGCCGGAACGACTATGGATTGCTACACATGTCATCTTACCGATTATAACGGTGCAAAGAGTCCTAATCATGTCACCGGGAATTACAATGCTGCCCGTGCCTGCAATACATGTCACAATACTTCCTTATGGCAGCCGTGGATCTTTGGGCACAACACATATTACAATATTTCTAAGCATCATAATTCAAGCGTCACCTGTGCCAATTGTCATTTCACGCCGGGAAATTTAAAAACGGCTAGTTGTACAACGGGATGTCATTCCAGTGCGCATAATAAATCGCAGACGTGTTATACCGGTTCAAATTGTCACGCGGGCAGCAGTCATTGATCGTGACCGGGCAGCAGTAAGAAGGATAAATTGTGATTCGGTGGTTGTTACGTATAATAATATTTTCAGCATCGGTGCTTGCACAGGAATCGCCGCACGGTAATCTTCGTTGGAAATGTGCGGATTGTCATACGACTGAAGGGTGGACCGAGATGGTCTCACCGATGAAGTTCAGTCATTCGCAGACACAGTTTCTACTGCGGGGGCAACATCGCAATACGCAATGCAGACAGTGTCATACGACGATGCTGTTCGCAGGGACATCTCAGGCATGTGTCTCATGCCATAAAAAGGACTTTGACCGGTCCATCGTTCCCGATCACCGACAAGCAGGATTCGTTTCAGAATGTCAGTTGTGCCATTCCGATGAATCGTTGACCTGGCGTTCCGGTTTTGATCACAATAAAACGCAGTTTCCAACGCGTGGAATACACGAAGCAGTGGATTGCAGGAGTTGTCATGCCAACGGTCTGTTCAGGAAGACCCCGAAGGAATGCGTTGCATGCCATATCAAGGATTTCATTGCAACAAAGAATCCGAATCATAGTACGGCTGGATTCCAGACAGATTGTGCAACATGCCATCGTGCGTTAACGTGGCAGCCGGCAACATTTTTTCCGCATGAGCAGTATTTTCCCATCGGGTCATTTGATACGCACCGGCCCGGCCGCTGGAAGAGTTGCGTGGATTGTCATCCTGCTTCACCGAACTATTCAACATTCGAGTGCATCAATTGTCACACGCATTCAAAGTCATCCACCGACAATCACCATAGTGATGTCAGAGGATATGCGTATCTTAGTACTTCCTGTTACCGTTGTCACCGATAATACATAATCAATGAATCGTTTTCTCGTTCTGATATTGCTCGCCGCGAACACGTTGTTCCTTCTCTCTCAGGAGAAAAAGGAACTGCGCTATTCCGTTTCCTATGTTGCGGCATCGGTGGTCTATATCAATTCCGGACGGGAAGGGAATATTGCTGTCGGTGATACGGTGAAGATCTTCCGTGAGAAGTCGCAAATCGGGACAGTTATTGTTACCGCAGTGTCCAAGAAGTCATCGTCGGCACAGATTCTCAGTCAGATCGTCTCCATCTCTATGGGGGATGCCGCTGTGCTTGAAAAAGAAACTCCGGCAGAGCAGCCGGTGACATCATCCGTAATCAAATCGGATCAGGATACAATTCGTAGTTCTTCCGCCGCACGTAGCAGTGACAAAATTAACGTCAATATCTCCTCCAATGAGAATATCGTAACAGGCCGGGCGAGTGTACAATATATTGGTACTCTTGCCGAAGATTCGCGGCTTAATCTCAGTCAGCCTTCCGGTGCGCTTCGTCTGAATATCCAGAATCTGTATAATACCGGACTCGTCTTTTCGATGTATGGCCGCACATCCTACGATCTTTCGGATATCTACAGCAGATACGGAAAGGCAAGCAGGATCAGAAATCGTTTGTATGATTTTTCACTGATGACCGGCGATCCTGAAGCTGCATTCGGTGCGGGTGTCGGCCGTATGTCTTCCGAATATGTCGGGGGAATGGGAACATTCGACGGCGGGCAGTTCGTCTATCGATACAATAATTTTGCTGCGGGATTTCTGGCCGGTGCGCGGGTGCAAGACAGATGGATTGGCGTTGACGGTGAAGAGACAAAAGGGGCATTCTTTATCAATGCAAAAATTGGTCCCGATATTCTCCACCAATACAGCGGAACATTCGCCTACGGCAGACAGATGGTAAAAGGGAATCTTGACAGGGAATTTCTCTATCTTCAAAACTTTTTCATGATGGGATCAGAATTGTCCGTGTACGAAAGTTCAGAGTTCGAATTGAACGATATTAATAACGGTGTAAAACAAAAGACTTTCAAACTCTCCAATACATTCCTCTCGGTGAATTATTATCCGGTGGAATGGCTTTCTACCAATGTCGGGTATGATGGTTCGCGCTCGATCTATCTGTTCGAAACGATGAAATCCTTCTCCGATACGTTGTTGGACAAGAATATCATGAACGGATATCGTGCAGGTGCAACATTCCGTCTTCCATATTTTATGTCCTTTTCGGGGAATATCTCCTACCGGACAAAAAAAGGGGATGCCCGTGATGCCTACACCGTCAGCGGTTCTTACCGCATCTCCGATATCCTGGGGAGCGAGGTCGGCACGGATATCCGCTATGCCGATATCGTCGGCGTCTATTCCAACGGGAAGAATTTTACCGTAGATCTCGATCGGACATTCTTCTATAAACTTTCTGTGGCATTGCGCTACGATTATTATAATTATACCATCCTGTCATTGAAACAGACCTATACCACGCATACCGCCACGATCAATTCGAGTTATCGGTTCACCCGTTCGCTCTATTCGTCGCTTGCCGTCGACGGTATCCTGGATAACACTATGAACAGTCTCCGAGTCTATGCGGAGATCGGAATCCGTTTTTAAGCATGAGATCCTATGAATGAGACATTGATCACCTGGGGCATTACGATCATCCTGATATCAGTCACGGTCATACCGTACCTGAGGAAGTTCAACAAGAAGGAATCGAAAGCAAAAGCGAAATTCCAGCAGATGAAGATCACC
Source organism: uncultured Ignavibacteriota bacterium (assembly GCA_903907305.1). GTDB lineage: Bacteria > Bacteroidota > Ignavibacteria > UBA10030 > UBA8401 > UBA8401. The sequence goes on along the minus strand of CAIVNT010000688.1, from coordinate 858 downwards.
GGAATGCAGGAAGCAACCATGGTCCATCCGCAGATCGATGCCATTCAATGCATAGGCTGTGCGGCATGCGTGCGCGCGTGTCCCGAAGGGGACGTGCTCGGAATTATCGATGGCAAAGCGACACTCATTCACGGTGCAAAATGTATCGGCCACGGTCTCTGCGCTGAAGCATGTCCTGTCGGTGCCATAGAACTGCTCATGGCGAAACCGGGACGGAGTGCGGATCTGCCCATTATCGGTGACAATTTTGAGACGAATGTCCCCGGCATGTTCATTATCGGTGAACTCGGCGGACTCGGTCTGATCAAGAATGCCGTGAAGCAGGGGACTTCTGTTATCGAACATGTCGCATCGCTTCCGCATTCAGCGGTGGACGATGTGATCGATGTTGCAGTGATCGGTGCGGGACCTTCCGGTTTTACGGCGGGACTCAAATCGTTGGAGATGAAATTACGGTACATTGTTCTTGAACAGAACGATCTCGGCGGAACCGTGCTCCAGTATCCGCGGGCAAAAGTTGTGCTCACATCACCCGTTGAACTTCCCCTCTGGGGTAAAGTGAAACTGATGGAAACGAAAAAAGAAGCACTGCTTGAATTGTGGACGAACGTTATGGAGAAGACGGGACTCAAAGTGCGGACCGGTGAAAAAGTCTCAGAGATAGTGCAGATGGGGGACCATTTCTCCATCACTTCCACTACGATGAATGTAAAAGCAAAGTATGTCATTCTTGCGTTGGGTCGTCGCGGAACTCCCCGCAAACTCGGTGTGTCCGGTGAGGAAATGTCGAAAGTGGCATATCGCTTGATCGATGCCGCATATTATCAAAAGAGTAATTTGCTGGTGGTTGGCGGGGGG
>CAIVNT010000687.1 GCA_903907305.1 uncultured Ignavibacteriota bacterium | reverse complement strand
TTGCCGACATTTTTGAGATGATCAAATAACCTGTTACCCTTCGCGGAGAAATTTTTCACACAGCGTCACATCTTCTTCACTGCCGATGAAGAGCGGCGTCCGTTGATGCAGTTCCGTTGGGATCACATCGAGTATACGTTTCTCACCGTCGATTGCACGTCCCCCGGCCTGTTCGCAGATATATGCTAATGGATTGTTCTCATACATCAGACGGAGTTTTCCGTTCTTGTTCCGCGAGTCGCCCGGATACAGATAGATACCGCCATAGAGCATATTCCGATGGAAGTCTGCAACAAGTGAACCGATATAGCGGCTAGTGTACGGACGGTTCGTAGCCTTATCCTCATCTTGCAGATGCTTGATATACTTCTTCACACCGTTTCCCCACCATTTATAATTTCCCTCATTCACACTGTATATCTGCCCCCGTTTCGGGATCTTGATATTCTCGTGTGAAAGAAGAAATTCGCCGATGCTCGGATCGAGCGTGAATCCGTGCACACCGTCCCCTGCCGTGTAAACAAGCATCGTACTGGAACCGAAGACGACATATCCCGCAGCGATCTGTTTGTAACCCGGCTGCAGCACATCGTCGATAGTGCCGTTCCCGCCGTTTGACACTCTGCGATAGACGGAGAAGATGGTTCCAATGCTGACGTTCGCGTCGATATTTCCCGATCCGTCCAGCGGATCATACAGCAGAACATATTTTCCTTTGGGATATTGATCAGGAATACTGATGATCGATTCATGTTCTTCGGAGGCCATCACGCAGAGATGACCGCCATGATCCATCGCTTTAAAGATCGTTTCATCGGCATACACATCCAATTTCTTAACAGTATCACCGGAAACATTCTGCGTACCGGCAACTCCCAGAATATTCACCAGACCGGCTTTACTCACTTCGCGCCAGATGATCTTGATGGCGAGCGAAAGATCGCGCAGGATATTCGAGAAATGACCTGACGCACCCGGATGCTGACGTTCTGCTTCAATGATATGACGCTCAAGCGTTACAATTTTGGTTTGGGACATAGAGGAACTCCGCAATGCGTGCGTTGAAGTGTGTGAATTTTTATCAAAGTAGGGAAAATGAAACGAAGGAGCAAGGAAAGTTGCTTACGCCACTTCCTGCTCCTTGTATTGCAGAAGATACAATTTGTGATAGACTCCTTTTTGCGTCAGCAATTCCTGATGCGTTCCCATCTCACGGATCTCTCCCTTATGCATGACAACGATCTTATTCGCATTCTGGATAGTGGAGAGTCTATGTGCAATAACGATCGCCGTCCTGTTCGTCAACAGCTTCTGGATCGCGGTCTGAATGAGGATCTCCGTTTCCGTATCCACGCTGGAAGTTGCTTCATCCAGTACGAGGATCCTTGGTTCGAATGCCAGCGCGCGCGCAAATGAGAGGAGTTGTTTTTGTCCTACGGAAAGTGTTGATCCGCGTTCTTTCACTTCTTCATCATATTGCTTCGGCATTGATTCGATGAACCTGTCCACCCCGACAATACGGCACGCTTCTTTGATCCGCTCAAGGGAAATGGTCTCATTCCCAAGATTCACATTTCCTTTGATGTCACCGGAGAAGAGGAACACATCCTGCAGAACAACGGCGATATGCCGGCGAAGATCTGAGAGCGCCACATCGCGGATGTTGATTTCGTCAATAAGGATCTCTCCTTTTTGGATCTCGTAGAATCGGGAGAGAAGATTGATGATGGTTGTCTTTCCCGCACCCGTGTGCCCTACAAATGCTGCTGTCTCGCCGGGATTGATGGTGAACGAAACATTTTTCAGCACCCATTCTTCATTGTTATATGCGAACCAGACATTACGGAATTCGATCTTCCCGTTGATCGTGTCAAACTGTTTCGGATGATCCGGTTCGGCAATAAATGACGTATCATCCAACAGTTTGAAGATACGTTCGGATGACGCCATCGCGGTCTGCATGATATTATATTTTTCCGAAAGATCGCGAATGGGACGCCAGAACATCTCGTTGAACTGAAGGAATGCCATCACCGTACCGATCGTCACCGTTCCCTGCAATGCATTTCCGCCCGCATACCATATGATCAGTCCGACAGATACGGCACCGACCAGGTCCACTCCCGGATAAAAAATGGCATAATAGAAGATCGATTTGATGTTCGCTTCGCGGTGTCCCGCATTATGGCCTTCAAATTCACTATAGGCTTTCTTCTCACGGTTGAAGATCTGATCGACAAGCATGCCGGTGATATGCTCCTGCATGAATGTGTTGATCCGTGCAATATAAAGACGGACCTCGCGGTACGCTTCGCGCGCTTTTTTTCGGAAGAGGAATGTTCCATAGATGAGGAACGGCAGAACGCTGAGTGAGAGTAACGCGAGCGGAATGTTCATAGAGAACATGAACCAGACGATACCGATGATCATGAATACGTCGCTGAATACCATCACGATGCCGGAGGAGAACATTTCGTTCAGCACTTCCACATCGCTCGTTACACGGGTGATCAATCGGCCGATCGGATTCTTGTCATAGAATTTCAGAGAGAGTTTCTGCAGATGACGGAACAATTCCATCCGCAGATCGAAGATCGTCTCCTGACCGATCTTTTGGGTGATGTACGCGTTGTAATACTGCACTACGCCTCGGACCACCAGTAGAGAAAGGAATAACAACGTGGTCTTCAACAGACCTTCTGCATCCTTATTTGCGATATCAACATCCACAGCGATCTTGGTAAAATATGGACGGACCGCTTCTAATCCTGAGACCGCCAGTGCGAGAACAATCGCCAGCAGCACCTGCCACTTGTACGGACGGAGATAGATCACCAAACGGCGCATCAATTGCGCGTCATAGGCTTTACCCAGAATTTCGTCATCCTGTATTGTACTCATAACGACTCCAATTCTCTTTCCAGCAGCTGTTTTTTATACAAGCCTGCGTAAATTCCATTGAGCAACACCAGCGAATCATGATTTCCCTGTTCCACAATTTTGCCGTCATTCAGGACAATGATATTGTCGGCTTCTTTCACGGTAGAAATTCTGTGGGCAATGATAATACTTGTTCTTCCCTTCATTACTCCTTTTAACCGCTGAAGGATCGTCTCTTCCGTGTACGTATCCACTGCGGAAAGTGCATCATCAAGGATCAATATCTTCGGCTTTCGCAATATGGCACGCGCAATACTCGTACGTTGTTTCTGTCCCCCGGAAAGCGTGATGCCCCGTTCACCAAGCATTGTTTCAAATCCCTGGGGAAAATCCGCCACATCTTTTGCGATCTGCGATATTTCGGCGGCTTCATGGATCAGCTCTCGGGTAGCGTCATCATATCCGTAACGAATATTCTCCGCAATACTGTCCGAGAATAGGAACGTCTCCTGCGGAACATAACCGATATGTTTACGAAGCACTTCAACTGGGATCTTCCTGATATCAATGCCGTCGATCAGAAGTTGTCCGTTCGTGATGTCATACAAGCGGGGGATCAAATTGACCAGCGAACTCTTTCCCGACCCGGTATATCCGACGATCGCCAACGTGGTCCCTTTGGGAATTTTCAGATCAATATTATGCAGTGTGCCGGATGGAGCGCTTTCGTGAGCAAAGTTCACCTGTTTGAACTCGATCTCCCCTTCCAGCGACGTGATGGAATGATCGGTCTCATCATTATTTTGAATTGCAGGAACGGTTTCGAAGATCTTCGCAAGACGTTTCATGGATGCGGAACCTTGCTGCCACATATTCGTCACCCAACCGAACGCGATCATCGGCCAGATGAGCAGCGAAAGATATGTCATGAACGCCGTCAATGTACCGATCGTCATTTCACCGTGGATCACTTTCAGTCCGCCGATATAGATGGTGATGATGATCGAGAGACCGACAAGAATGAACATGAGCGGCCACATAATGGACTGCGCTTTTGCCAGAACGAGATTCTTCTTGAAATACTCCCAGCTTACTTTTCGGAACTGTTCGATCTCATATTCTTCGCGAACATATGCTTTCACCACGCGCGCGCCCGAAAGATTTTCCTGTGCTTTGGTGGTAAGGACGGAATACATTTCCTGCCGGTCCTTGAATTTTTCATGGATCACTTTGCCGAGATAATAGACCGCATATGAAACGAACGGCATCGGGATGAGTGCCAGAAGTGTCAACTGCCAGTCCTTCACGAACATCAGTACGAGAGACATGGATAACGTCATGAGTGTATCCGCCGGATACATGATGCCCGGTCCGACCACGTTCCGCACGGCACTGATATCGTTCGTGGCATGCGCCATCAGATCGCCGGTGGGAGTGTTTTGGAAATAGGAGAGCGGGAGTTTCTGAATGTGTGCAAGAAAATCGTTCCGAAGATCGTATTCGATCTTCCGCGAAACGACAATGATCGTCTGGCGGGTAAGGAAGAGCATCACACCTGCGATCACGGCAAAACCGACGACGAGTCCGGCGTACCACAGCAGATCGGTATGACTGAGTAAACCGGATTCCAATCCGGACTTCAATTCATCTACCGCTTTACCGATGAACCACGGGGTTGCCACGGTAAAGATATTGCTGACCACAACGGTGAACAATCCGAAATAGAGCGTTCCTTTATACCGGACAAGATATGGAATGAGTTGTTTGAGAGAATTCATAGGTTTAAAAAATAGGAACGGTCAAAGAGACCGTTCATTGTAAAGAATCGTTACACTGCACAATAAATTTTGCTTATTCGATCACAGAAAATTTTGTATACGGCTGTAGCACTTTCGGAACGATCACTTTCCCTTCCGGAGTCTGAAAATTCTCGATGATCGCCGCTACGATGCGCGGCAGTGCAAGTCCTGAACCGTTCAATGTGTGGACGAATTCCGGTTTCCCGGTATCGCGGGATTTGAATTTGATATTCATTCTTCGTGCCTGGAACGTCTCGAAATTACTGCAGGATGAGACCTCAAGCCATTTCTGCTGTCCGGCTGCCCACACCTCCAGATCGTATTTCTTCGTCTGTGTGAAGCCCATATCCCCGGTGCACATCAACAGCACGCGATATGGTAAACCAAGAAGTTGAAGCAAGCGTTCCGCATCACCACGGAGAGATTCCAGTTCATCGTACGATGTGGATGGATGGACGAATTTCACCAGTTCCACTTTATCAAACTGGT
>CAIVNT010000686.1 GCA_903907305.1 uncultured Ignavibacteriota bacterium | reverse complement strand
CTTCAAGAAAGAGAAAGATTCTGCCGAGCGTCACCAACGCAAGATCGCGGAGATGAAAGAGACACGGCGTAAAACGACCGAATCCAAGACCAAGGAAGAGGAAGAAGCCGTCGAAGCAGAGGAGAATCCTGCTCCTGTATCCGAAGAACTGATTGCGGATCAACCGGTGGAAACGGTAGAGAAGGCACAACCGGAAGAATTCTTCGTTGTAAAGACCCTTCAACCTCAGCGGACCGAAGCACAAGAACAAAAAACCGAAGAAGAAAAATCCTCTTCGCCGCTTGAGACACTTCGCGCCAACCGCGGTACACAGATGCGTGGTCTGACGGTAAAAGGTAAGATGGAACTGATCAAACCGAAACCGGCCCGTCCTGCGGATAAGACCGGTAAACCCGGCACATCCACATCCTCAGCTGCTGAGACGGAAGAACAGAAAAAGAAAAAGAAGAAAAAGAAAAAAGTAGGCGGCGTTGAGACTAAAGTCCCGGAAACGGAAGCTGAGACAGATGCCAAAGGAAAGAAGAAGAAGAAAAGTAAGTTGCGTCCGTATGCTGTCGATCAAGGACAGGTTGACGAGACGATCAAACGGACACTGGCAGAGCTGGATGATGCGGTAACGGTGATCAGCAGTCGTGCGGCACATCGGAAAAAGAGAAGGAAAGAACGTGAAGAAGAACAGACGCTGCAGGATGAAGCAAAAGCATTGGGTGCAAACAGAATTCGCGTGACGGAATTCGTTTCCGTCGGCGAAATGGCGAATCTAATGAAGGTCAGTGCTTCCGATGTGATCGCAAAATGTATCGGACTCGGCATAATGGTATCCATCAACCAACGGTTGGATAAGGATACGATCGTTCTGTTGGCAGATGAATATGATAAACAGGTGGATTTCGAATCTGAATTCACCGTCGATAGTCTTGAAGATACACCGGACAAAATAGAAGATCTTAAACCGCGTCCTCCCGTTGTAACGATTATGGGACACGTCGATCATGGTAAGACCTCAATGCTGGATTACATCCGTAATGCAAACGTTGTCGCTGGTGAATCCGGCGGCATCACGCAGCATATCGGTGCATACGAAGTAGAATTGCCGAACGGCAAGCATATCGCATTCCTCGATACTCCCGGTCACGAAGCGTTCACCGCTATGCGTGCACGCGGCGCACAGGTAACGGATATCGTCGTGCTGGTTGTTGCGGCGGAGGATAGTGTGATGCCACAAACGATCGAAGCGATCAATCATGCGAAAGCAGCGAACGTTCCTATCATCATTGCTATCAATAAGATCGATAAGCCGGAAGCAAATCCGGATCGTATCCGTCAGCAGTTGTCGGACCGCGGTGTATTGGTGGAAGAGTGGGGCGGAAAATATCAATCGGTAGAAGTATCGGCGAAATCCGGAAAGAACATGTCGCTGCTGCTCGAGAAGATCCTTCTTGAAGCGGAAGTGCTCGATCTGAAAGCAAACCCCGACCGGCTTGCACGCGGTGCCGTCGTAGAATCTCAGGTGGACAAAGGAAAAGGAACTATTGGTACCGTTCTTGTGCAAAAAGGAACATTGCGTATCGGAGATCCGTTCATCAGCGGTATCTACAGCGGAAAAGTGAAAGCGATGTTCGACGAACGCGGCCGAAAAGTGGAATTTGCTCCTCCGTCAACACCGGTGCAGATCCTCGGGTTCGATGGTATTCCGGCTGCCGGCGATCAATTCATTGCCGTTGAATCGGACCGTATCTCACGCGAGATCAGTTTGAAACGTCAGCAGTTGAAACGCGAACAGGACTTCCGCCAAGTACGTATGATCACACTGGATGATATCTCCCAGCAGATCCAGGCGGGACATCAAGTGCGCGAACTCTCCATTGTAGTGAAAGGCGATGTGGACGGCTCCGTTGAAGCACTTGCGGATTCGTTAATGAAATTGTCGACGGATGAAGTGAAGATCCGGGTCATTCACAAGGGTGTTGGTGCGATCTCGGAATCCGATATCGTTCTCGCAGCTGCATCACGCGCGGTCATTGTCGGTTTCCATGTTCGGCCGAACCTGAATGCACGCCGTCTTGCTGAGACAGAAAAAGTTGACATCCGGCTCTATAGCATCATTTATGACGCGATCAATGAGATCAAAAATGCTCTCGAAGGACTTCTTGCACCGACGGTTACCGAAGAAGTTGTTGCGACCGTTGAAGTGCGCGATACATTCAAAGTACCGAAGATCGGCGTTGTTGCCGGCTGCTTCGTATTGGACGGCAAGATCACCAGGAACAGCAAAGTTCGTCTCGTTCGCGACGGTCTGACGGTGTTCAATGGCGGACTTGCTTCACTGAAGCGGTTCAAGGATGATGTAAAAGAAGTCGAAAAAGGATTTGAATGCGGTATGGGTCTTGAGAATTTCAACGATGTGAAAAACGGTGACATTATTGAAGCCTATAAACTTGTCGAAACGAAACGGAAACTGAGCTAATGTCCATCAGAACAGAACGTGTTGCATCATTGATCAGAGAAGAACTCGGCACAATGTTGAGCCGGGCGTTCAGCGGAAGCAGGGAATTCGGATTTACCACTGTCACCGAAGCCCGCGTTACGCCTGATCTCAGGACGGCACGCGTATTCGTCAGCATCATGGGGTCCAAGGAAAAACAAGTGAAGACCATGGCGCAGATCGAAAAACTGAAAGGTCATTATCGGTCCGAACTGGGACAGAAGATCAATCTAAAATTCGTCCCAGTGATCGAATTCCATCATGACAAGTCGCTGGATAATGCCATGCATATCGAATCGTTGATCAAACAGATCCATAAAGACGATAAGAAGGAAGAGTGATGTGGGTGCATGCCGGTCAGAAACAGTTTCTTGACCTTGAAGCGGGGGAGATCATCCTAGTCAACAAACCGCTCAATTGGACATCGTTCGATATCGTTGCGCGGATCAGGGCGATGTTTGAGATCAAGAAGATCGGGCACGCAGGAACACTCGATCCCAGGGCAACCGGATTACTGATTCTTTGCACCGGAAAGATGACAAAACAGATCGACCAGTTCCAGGGATACGAAAAAGAATATACCGGCATATTTGAGATTGGCGCTGTTACAAAAAGCTTTGATTCAGAAACTGAAGTCTTTGATATAAAAGAATTTAGCCATATCACAAGAGAAGAAATAGAGATAGTATTCCGCTCTTTTGTAGGTATTCAGCAGCAGCTCCCGCCGATGTATTCTGCAATCAAGATGAATGGGCGGCGGCTGTACAAGGATGCTCGGAAAGGTAAAGATATTGAACGCCCGACTCGGGAAGTTGAAATTAAAGTATTTGAAATGACATCTTTTGCTCCTCCATACGTTGGGTTTAGGGTT
>CAIVNT010000685.1 GCA_903907305.1 uncultured Ignavibacteriota bacterium | reverse complement strand
GTGGAGGATCAGCCTACGTTCAAGGAAGTGTGGAAAAAGATGGAAGGATTTTTCTCGGAGATCGATTTTGTAGTAGCGCACAATGTTGGCTTTGACCGTCGCGTTCTGGAGAATTGCTGTTCAACATTCGGATTAACAGTGCCGGATGTTGAATATCGATGCACGGTAAAGCTCTCACGGTCCATTCTGAAGATCAAGCCGGCAAATCTTGCCAATGTCTGCAGGGAATTATTCATTCCCCTCAATCATCACGACGCAGGTTCGGATGCTGAAGCGTGCGCACGTATCATGATCGAAGTCCTTCACCGGCAAGATGAAAATAAGTGAATAAACTCGAAAGCCATTCCGCGATGGAATGACTTTCGAGTTTTACAGTCTGTAACAATATTTATCGTTCGATGCGCTGAAGTTCTTTCCGGACCGCTGAGCGGATCTGTTGAACAGCCATGGTCTCGATCTTTCCCGGTGTTCCGTGGTAATGATCAACAACCGGTGTATTGAATGTCCCTGTCGTAATGTTGATCGTCTGCAGTGTATCGAATGCATTCACTCCTGATCCTTCAAATGTTCCTGCCACGGCACTTGCTGAAATGGATGAGATAATTAATGCACCTTTTGTGAGCGCATAGAAGGAAGTGTTGGCTGTCGTATCCATAATATTCGGGATGTATCCGAATATTGCTATTTTCGTTCCGGATGTCGGATTGAACGGATAGGAACCTGTCGATACTGTTCCGATGGTGTCGGCGGATCCTGAGAATACCATTTGAACATTCGTCTGTGAAACGACATTGTATGCAAACACCATCACAATTGTCTTTTTATTCTCAGTATATGTGAACGCTCCCGATGCACTGGCATTCGTCATAAGTGTATCAAAGATTCCTTTCGCAGAGAAGCTCCCTTTAGTGGAGGAAAAACTTAACGTTCCTTCCGTTTTGAAAAGTCCGGTCGTCGGTGATATCGTAGTGGATGCAGTGCTGCTGGAATCATTACATCCGACGGCAGAAAAACTTACTGCCAATACAGCTAAAATGATATAAGTGTGTAGATAGAAGCGCATCAGTAACCCCTGATTAATTGTTGATGATTTAGTGGAATAATTTCGGAATCATAATAAGAAATACTCCACGAGATGTCAACGAACTGCATCACAACCGGACAATGTGAATAAAATATCCGCTCATTATTTCGTATATTAGGTAGACAATCAAATCGGACAAATTGGTATTATGAATCAGCGTTCTCTATATAAGACAATCGAAAGTTTTGACAGCAAAAAGTTTTCTTCCACTGAGGAAATGCTCTCTCATATCATGCATCAGATCGTTTCTAACGACCGGATCGAGATCAAAGGTGGGCGAGTATGGAAACTTGATCCCACAAAGGTCAGTTATGAAGTGGTCGGACAGCAGGGAGAAGTGGAGAAGATCAAACCGCATTTCTCTCTAAAAGTAGATGACTATAAGATGTTCAAACAGATCGCTGTGCATAGGACGATCGTTGCAAAAGAAACGAATGAATATCTGCGGAGTAAAGGGATCCTGAAGTATTCCGCAACCGGTGTTGGTGAGATCGTCACGGTGAAGGGAATTGAACTCTATCCTTACATTCTTTCGTTCAACACGGATGTGCCGCATGAGCGCGTTGCGCCGACACTGAATATTATCAGTCTTGCCGTCTCATCCATGATGAAGAATCGCAGGATTGAACGGAGCACTTCACAATTGCAGAAAGATCTGGATAAAGCGAGCGAGATCCAAAAAAGTATCCTTCCGGCACATGAACTGCAGTTTCATAATTATGAGATGTTCGGTATCTCGCTGGCGGACCGTATCGTCGGAGGGGATTTCTTCGATTACATTATGAGCGAAGAGAAGGATCGTGTCGGTATCGTGATCGGTGATGCTGCGAGTAAAGGTATTTCAGCGGCAGTTCAGGCATTATACGTGTCCGGCGCGCTGCGGATGGGGGCAAGTTATCAGACGAAGATCAGTCATCTGATCCATAATATTAATGATCTTGTCCATCACACATTCTCCGATGACAGATTCTTGACGTTGTTCTATGCAGAGCTGACGAACGATACCAAAGGATTGTGTGTGTATGTGAATGCGGGTCATAGCAGTCCTATTGTCTTTCGTGCCGCGACAAGAACGACGGAATTCCTTGAAGCAACCGGGAATATCGTCGGGCCGTTTCCGAATCAGATGTATCGAAGCGAGGGGATGATGCTGGCAAAAGGGGATATTATGCTGTTGTATACGGACGGCGTGTCGGAGGCGATGGATAGTCTTGGGATACAGTATTCAGAAAAGCGTCTTGCACAAAAGCTGATCGATCACCGAAATGAAAAAGCGCAGAACATCGCCCGATTGCTCATTGAAGACGTGCAGACCCATAATGCAAAGAGCAAATACTC
>CAIVNT010000684.1 GCA_903907305.1 uncultured Ignavibacteriota bacterium | reverse complement strand
TCCTCTTCGTATGCGCCCGAGCGGCCCCCGATGATATCGCTGATTCCAGCGAAAAGATCCTTGATGATATTCGCGCCGAGGATCGCTTCGCCGGTGACCAGTCCATGATACTTCAATGCTTTTCTTCCTTCGACGGTGCTGGTGGTTGTCAGTAACATTATTCCTCCTTTGATGGATGTTGTTAATTGATATATCAAAAAATCATTGATCCGAAGCACTCTTCGTAAAACATGCAAAACCGTCTCGCTATGACAAAAACCCGAGAGTTTTCAGATGTCTCTGATTAGTAATCTATAACAGAGTATCGAAAAAATAATTCCCTGGCGCTACAAAAAAATCCCCGAATTATGGCAGAATCCGGGGATTGGAATTACGCATCAACAATTATTCAGGCCGATTACTTTACATCCAACCCTTCAAGTTCACCGTTCACTGATACGGATGGATTGTGGCCGTTCGTGCCGTTCTTTTTGAACCGTGCAAACATGGCAGAAGGACGGCGGAAGAATGCCGGGATTCGTGTCTTCCAGTCGTCAGCTTTCATATAGACAACGGGAATGACGATCAATGTCAGGAACATGGAGCTGATCAGACCGCCGATGAGGGACCACGCAAGACCTGATTTCCATTCTGCGCCCGATGCGGTGGAAAGCGCAACAGGAAGCATACCGAAGACCATCGTCGATGTTGTCATCAAAATAGGACGAAGACGCGATTGTGCTGCCTCTATCAATGCTTCGTAAACAGATAAACCCTTCTCAGTTCTCATTTGATTCGCTCTGTCCACCAGCAGGATAGCGTTCTTCGCCACAAGTCCCATAAGCATGATAATGCCGAGCATAGTGAAGATACTGAGTGATTTTCCGCTGATCGCCAGTGCGGTCATCGCGCCGATCATAGCAAGCGGAAGCGAGAACAACACGACGAACGGATAGACATACGAATCATACAGCGCCACCATGATCAGATAGATGAAGAGGATACCGATTCCCATCGCAAGACCAAGACTGCCGAATCCATCGGCACGCTGTTTTTCCATGCCAAGGTACGCCAGGGATATTCCCTGAGGCAATTGAACCTTTGCGATCTGTTTTTTAAAATCTTCCATGATTGTTCCCGCGGGACGTCCGACGACTTGACCGTTTACATAGAGCACACCGATCCTGTCGCGGCGTTCCAATTTTGTCGGACCGGAAGAGTACGCGATTGAAGCGAACTGGTTCAATTCGATCTGCTGACCGCGGTTGTTCACGAAGGTGATCCCTGCAACGTCATCCGTGCGTGACCGATCGAATTCGTCGAACTGAATGCGAATGTCATATTCATTGTTACCGTCGCGGAATTTCGACTGATCATCGCCGGTCAGGGCAACACGAAGTGTGGAGCCGACATCGGCTACGGTCAAACCGAGTTGCGACATCTTTGCACGATCGATCTCAATCAGCAGTTCCGGCTTTCCGGCTTCGGATGAGAGTCGAATATCGGCAGTACCCGGAACATTGGTGATGACGTTTCTGACGATCTCCGCACCCTCGAGGATCGCTTTTGTATCTGTTCCTTCAACGGCTATCTGGATGGGAGCCTGATCGGCAGATCCGAAGATACCGATTGGAGCAACGAATACTTTCACACCGGGAATTTCTTTCACTTTTTCCTTGATCAGTTCGCCGACCTGTGTTGTTGATAATTTCCGGTTATTCTTCGGAATAAGTGCCACGTTCATCTGTGTAAGGTTGCTGCTGGAGAGCGTCAACGCTCCGTTTTCCTGAGCGCCAACGGCAGAGAATACTTTTTTCACTTCCGGGATCTCGGAAAGGATCCGTTCAATCTTCAGGGTCGTTTGGTTAGTTTGTTCAATGGATGCACCCGGTTCAATTTCAATAGCAACACCGAACTCACCGCGGTCAGTCTGTGTCATAAACTCGTTACCGATCAACCCCAATGCGGGAAGCGACAATGACGCAAAGAACAAAACCGATGTTGCAATCGCAACGCGGATCTTATGTTCCAACGCCCAATGAAGGACCTTCATATATAATTCCTGGAACGAATGATAGAATCGTTCGAATGCCAACGCGAATTTTCCCGTCAGCGTCCGGTCGGTCAACCGTTCAAGTTTTGCAAAGCGTGATGCAAGCATTGGAGTGACCGTGAATGAGACGAAAAGACTCATCAGTGTTGCACCGACGATCACCAAAGCGTATTCACGGAGGATGTTGCCGACCAATCCGCCGACGAGCGACAAGGGAAGGAACACGACCACGTCCACCATGGTGATGGAAAGAGCAGCGAAGCCGATCTCGTTACGGCCGAGGAGTGCAGCGGTACGTGATTCTTCGCCTTTTTCAATGTGATGATAAATGTTTTCCAGGACCACGATCGAGTCGTCCACAAGGATACCGATCACCAGAGACATCGCGAGCAGCGTCATGAGATTCAGTGTGAATCCGAGCGCATACATAATGGCGAACGTAGCGATGAGCGATGACGGGATCGCAACAAGAACGATCAGTGAGTTACGGAAACTGTGGAGGAACAACAGCATCACGATCGCAACCATCACGACCGCAAGCGCAAGGTCCTCTTTTACCGCATTGGCGGCATCGAGCGTGAAGAGCGAACCGTCCTGAGCGATGTCAAAATTGAGTCCCTGTTCTTTGTATTCGTCCTGCATTTTGGTCAGTTCAATTTTGACCAATCTGCTCACTTCCACAGTATTCGCATCAGATTGTTTGATGACCTGCATACCGACGGATGTGACTCCGTTGACGCGGTTCATCTGCGCTTTTTCTTTCATACCGTCCTGTACTTCAGCGATATCTTCAAGATGAATATCGCCTCCCTGACGCGAGCGGCCGACGACCAATTGACGCAGATCGTCCACTGATTTGAATTTACCGGCGACACGCACAACGAATTGTGCGTCGCTATCTTTGATCTTTCCCGTCGGGAAATCCATATTGGCATTCCGTACGGCACCGACCACTTGAAGAATCGAGAGACCGTATGAACGGACCTTATTGGGATCGACATTCACTTTGATCTCACGTTCGTCTCCGCCGGTCAAAGCAACCTGGGCAACACCGGCAATTTTGGAGATGCGGGGCTGGATCCGGTCCTTGATGAATTGATAAAACTCGCGCGTATTCATCTGACTGGTAACGCCGAGACGCAGCACGGGGAGTTCATCGAACGCAATCTTGGAGACCGTCGGTGCTTTGGCGTCGGTCGGGAGTTTGGAGACGATCGCGCTCACTTTGCGCGAAGCATCCTGCACAATGAAATCGATCTTTGCATCCTGTTTGAATTCCATCACCACAAGAGAGAATCCCTCGAAGGAGGTGGAGCGGATGTTGTCGATCTTGTCGATACCGGAAACGGCATCTTCGATCGTTTTGGTGACATTGTTCTCCACTTCGTACGGTGATGCACCGGGATACATCGTCGTGATGGTCACCACGGGAATGGACATCTTCGGAAGCAGCTCATAGTTCAGCATCTTGAAACTGAACAATCCGAGTACGCCGATCACGGTGAAGACCACCACTATCAGCGAAGGGCGCTTAATGGATAATTCGGTAATTGTCATGGAAGTATCTTTCTATGCTTATAATATTATTTGCGAACAACGACACTTGCGTTGTCTTTAAGATTGTTTTGACCGTTCACCACCACTGATTCGCCTTCATTCAATCCCTGCAGCACTTCAACGGATGTACCGAATGACTTACCGACGGTGACTGTGCGGAGACCGGCAACATTATTCTTTACGACATACACCTTTGCATTCTTCATGCTTCCAACGATGGCTTCACGCGGGATCACCAGCGCATTGGACGATGACTGAGGATTGAATGTGATGTGCGCGAACATTCCCGCTTTCAATTGCAGTTTGGAATTGTCCATGACGATCTCGACCGGATATGTATGTGCTTCATCCCCTTTTGCGGAAATGGTGGAAATACTGCCGGTGAACACCGAACTCGGAAAGACATCTGTGGTGATATCCACTTTGCCGCCGGTCTTCAAACGGAAGACATCTTTTTCAGCGATGTTCAGTTTCACTTTCAGCTTGGAGATGTCCACAACGTTTGCGACGAGTGTTGATTGCGGGGCACCCTGAACGAACGAACCGATATTCACGTTCCGTGCGGTGACGATACCGGAGATCGGTGTGGTGATCTTCGTATCGTTGAGCTGACGACGTGCAACGATATAAGCTGCTTCCGAGGTCTGGAATGCCCAGCGGGCTTGTTCCATCTGTGAATCGGAGATGGATTTTTCTTTATATAACTCTTCGAACCGGGTCAGGTCATTCTTTGCTTTTTCGTAAGAGACCTTCGCCGCTTTGAACGCAGCTTCCTTCAATTCACTGTCCACTTCGATCAGAACAGAACCGGCTTTTTTGAAATCGCCGACTTCAGTATAGACCTTGACGACACGTCCCTGTGTCTCGGAGATGATGGCAACGTCATTGTTCGCACTGATGGTGCCGATGGAAGAGAACTTTTCCGCGACATTTTGTTTGGATGCAGTGATCACCGAAACGGAGTATGCAGTTGAAATGCTTGTTGTCTGCGTGGACTGGGGTTCACTGTTCGGCTGATTATTCATAATAAAGCCGAGTGAAACTCCCAGCAGAACGACGCTGATGGAGATGATTCTATATTTGTTCATGATGGTTATCCTATGATTTGATATTGTAAATGTGAAATTCTTATTCGCCGATGGATCTTGCCAGCCGTGCAGCGGCAAGTTCATAATCCACAAGGGACTGCGTGTAGTTCAATTTTGCTGTTAACAAGGCCACTTCAGAGTCGAGCAGATCGGAGTTAACATTCAATCCCTTTTTATACCGTTCGTTGGTAACACGGTAATTTTCTTCCGACTGTTCAACACCTTTCTTTGCCACAGCCGAACGTTCTTTTGCCTGATTCACCGCCAGATAGGTCGACGTCACTTCTAACGAAACGCCGTCCTTCAATTGAGAGAGCGCCTGTTCGGTTTGAGACAATTGCGCTTCTGCCTGAGTGGATTGGCTTCCCGATGTATTCCAGTTCCACAGATCGTAGGAGAGGGAGATGCTTACATCCCAGGTTCCTTTGAATTCATCTTTGGAAGGGAATACACGCTGGTTCGGTCTGAGATAATTATAATTACCCACCAGGAAAATCTGCGGATACCAGCCGGAACGGGCGATGGTCAGATTTGATTCGCTTGCTTTCAAACGCGCATTCATTCCGAGGACCTCCGGACGGTTCTCGATCGCTTTTTTAACCAGTGCGCTGATATCTATGGAAGAAACAAGATTTGATTCCAACTGCGACGTGATCTCGATTTCGGTGGAGAGCGGAAGTCCGAGCGTATTGTTCAATCCCAGCATCGAGAGGGTGACATTATTCTTTGCATCGATCTGCCGTACGAGTGCGTCGGATAATTGTACTTGTACTTTTAATAGATCGTTGTTTGTCAGCAATCCCTGCTTCATCATATTTTCTGCATCAACCGCATGTGCTTTGATCTGACCGACATTTTCGTCCACCACTTTCCTGAATTCGTTGGCGCGGTACAGATTCCAATAGGCATTCTTCACGTTAAAGATGAGGTCCGCTTTATCCTTGCTGAAATCCTGCTTCGTTGCTTCGAAGGAATAATCGGCAATATCTTCTGCGCTGGAGATCTTATTTCCGGTAAATAACGCCTGCTGCACGGTGGCCTTCATCGTATAGTTATTCAGGATGGAAGGGGAGATCTCGAATTTTCCGAACGGCGTTGTCAGTGTTGATGACGGCAGATCACTGAGCCGTGTATACACCGCATTTAATTTCAACGAGGGAAGGCCGAGTGCGCCTGCTTCATTTGTCTTGGCCTCTGCTGCAACCACCTTGAACTGTGAAGACTTCAAAGCTTTGCTGTTCTCCAGTCCTGTCTGAACGGCTTGTTCGACGGACAAGTGAAGTTTCTGCTGTGCGTTCGTCAGGAGGGCGGCGCAGAGCAATGCGATCATGATATTTCGTTTCATTATGCTAATACCTCTTCTTTCGGTTGTTCGTTCATTTTATTTTGATATTTTTTTCTGCCTTCATCGGTCATCATTCCTTCAAAGAAGACTGTGACGGCAGCCTGATATGCCTGGCTTAAATTGATGGGAAGCTGTGAGAGAATTTCCGGATTGATGATGCTCCGCATCGCTGCGGCATACATCAAGACAAAGACCTGCACATTCACATCGGTGCGGAAGATGCCGAGATCGACCCCCTGTTTCACCATCAGTGCGAAATCGTTCATCACTTTTTCATTCCGGAAATTATCCACTTCTTTCCAGAGATCCGGCATGGTTCGCTGGATGTCGAGGGAGAATTGCGGCTTCAGCGACTGCATTTCTTCCGTCAGATAATTGATTGTGCATTTGATCCGGTTGGTGAATTCCATTGATGTATCGTTACGGAATATTTCGCATTGAGCATTGATGCGGTGAAGTTTCTCTTTTGTGATCTCTTTTACCAGCTCATCTTTACTGGTGAAATATTTATAGATCGTCTTCTTGCTCATCCCCATGCTGTGAGCGAATTCTTCCATGGTAATCTTGCTGAATCCGTTGGCGAAGAAATGTTCCTTTGCTGCATCGAGGATCCTTTGTCTCAACTCTAAATCGGACACTGAAATCTCCTTTTATTATCTGCCCAGGAAACCGATAACGTTTTTTTGGTTTCCATTGTTCCATAAAATAATACAGACTTCCTGCATTATTTGACGAATAGATCAAAAAAATATTGTTGGAAACCCAATTAGTTTCTATGGTTTCCAATATACAGAAGTTTCATTCTGAGAGCAAAGACCTTAAGAATTTTTAAGAATTCTGATTTTAGTGTCTTTTTCAAAGAACTGACTCAAATTACCCAGAAAAAAAAGATTGTAGCAGATGAATTCGGTCAACGACAGTGAACAATCGGTGAAATACGGAAGAATATTTAATAGGAAAAGAAGCTACAGGAATTTTTTGCCACTGAAACACAACCCGCTAAATTTCAAAAGGCATCAAAGGAAATTCAATCAGCGATAAGTAAAATTATTGAAAAGAAATTTCGGAACAGATCACCACTCTAAAAAAGGAGAACGCTGCAGCGATGATAAGTTCGAAACCGACGAGATAATTCCATCGGAGTTCTACCTTAAGGAAAAAACGGAGAAGACCGAAAAGACGATATGTGTAATGATCTCCTGTATCGTCTTTCACAGATCGGGCAATGAAGGTTCCGTATCAATAGCGGTTCGCGGGGACCATCAGGAAATACTCGAAGAATGCATTTCCTCGGCTGGCGAGAATCACTTTTCACAGCGCGATTTCCCTAAATATTAAATCCCCGTACCACAAGAATGTC
>CAIVNT010000683.1 GCA_903907305.1 uncultured Ignavibacteriota bacterium | reverse complement strand
TTCGGGAAGAGGTAGAAGGCTCCGTTGGGCATTGCAGATGTGACACCGGGGATCGCAGTCAACGCGGCATGCATGTAATCACGACGGCGTTTGAATTCCGCTGTCATCTTGTTCACTTCATCATCATTTCCTGCAAATGCCGCAACAGCTGCTTTTTGCGCGATGGAATTCGGACCGGATGTGACCTGACTCTGAACTTTCTCTGCAGCATCGACCACCGCCTGAGGACCAGCCAAAAAGCCGATCCTCCAACCAGTCATAGAATATGCTTTGGAAACACCGTTCACCGTGATGACCTGATCCTTGATCTCGGGAATGGAACCGAGACTGAAATGAACTGCACCGTCGTAGATAACTTTTTCGTATATCTCATCGGCAATCACAAAGATGCCCGATTTCCCGATCACTTTTGCAATTGCCTTCAATTCTTCCGGTGTATACACAGAACCAGTCGGATTGGATGGGGAACAAAGGATGAGGGCTTTCGTCTTTTTGGTGATCGCTTTCTTCAGTTGAGTGGCGGAGATCTTGAAGTCCGTTTTCTCGGTTGTCTTCAGAATCACCGGAACGCCGTCCACTAATTTCACCATCTCAGGATAACTGACCCAATACGGCGCAGGAATGATCACTTCATCATTCTTGTTGCAGATCGCCTGCAGTGCATTGAAGATGGAATGCTTTGCACCGTTCGAAATGAGGATCTGCGATGCAGTTACGGTGATGTTGTTGTCGCGTTTCAATTTCTCTACGATCGCCGTCCGTAATTCCGGGATACCGGCATTGATTGTATATTTCGTAAAATTATCTTCGATCGCTTTGATGGCTGCATCTTTGATGTGACGCGGCGTCGGAAAATCCGGTTCACCTGCGGTCAGAGATACAACATCTATCCCTTCCGACTTTAATTTTTTTGCGAGGGCTGTAAGGGCAAGGGTCTGGGAGGCTTCGGCATTTGCGACTTTTTTGGATAACGACTTCACGGTAACAACAATTCCTTTCTCATGGATAACTCCGCCGACGATGATGCCGGCGGTACGATTTGATTATAACGACAGTTTTTTCCTTAATGCACGGTACACAACGGGTTGGACGAAATCCTTGAAATTGCCGTCCAACCGTGCGATCTCGCGCACGATACTGGAGTTCAAATACGTATATTTCTCATGAGGCATCAAAAAAACGGTCGCGATCTCGTTCGACTGCTTCCTGTTCATCAGCGCCATCTGAAATTCGTATTCGAAGTCCGAAATTGCCCGCAGTCCGCGGATGATGGCGGATGCTTTCTTCTTCTTCGCGAATGAGACAAGCAGTCCGTTGAAACGTTCCACGGTGACATTCTTATACCGTTTTTGTTTCAGGATCGCTTGGATCAGTTCTACACGCTCTTCGCCGGTGAACATCGGTGTTTTCGATGAGTTCACGGCAACGGTCACAATTACTTTGTCGAATAATTGTGCTGCGCGCTCGATAATGTCCAGATGTCCGTTGGTGATCGGATCAAATGTACCGGGGTAGATTGCTATCTTCATTGTTCACTCTTTCGGTGTTGAAAAAATGAGACACTCGTATTTCCATATTCTTTCAACACAGCCACTTCCCATAATGAGCCGGTGGCAAATTCATACCGCGACGGGTGTTCGATGATCAGATATCCGTCGTCGGCGATCATATCCTTTGCAAAAATCCTGTTAGGAATCTC
>CAIVNT010000682.1 GCA_903907305.1 uncultured Ignavibacteriota bacterium | reverse complement strand
TGTATCCTTGCTAAATCACTTCAACGCTCCCTGTTACCACTGCGCCCGCTGCTTCGAGAGTCTTTGAAACGGAGCAATACTTTGTCACCGAAAGTTCGACTGCGCGTTGAGCTTTTTCTATCGGGACATCTCCTTTGAGCGCGAAGTGGATATGGACGGTCTTCCAAAGGTTCGCATCCTTTCCGCTGTCACGTTCGCCTTCTACTGTCACTGTTAGATCATATTCTTCGATCCGTTGTTTCTTTAAGATCGACACAACATCCATGGTGCTGCATGCACCGGCAGCGGCGAGTAATGACTGCATAGGACGAAATCCCTCATCGTCGCCCCCTCCTGATTTGGTATTATCATAGATGATAGTACTGTCAGTATCATTCTTTGCTTCGAGCTTATAATTGTTGTTGATGCGGTGGAGTGTCACTATCATGAATGTTCCTTAAGTCTATTAAAATGCCGAGCCGAGATTAATGGTAATAAAGAATCCGCCGAAATCGTTTTTCTTTCGGATCTTTCCGGGGGCATAATATGGTGTGAATGTTTCGCCCGGACCGGGAGTAATTAAGACATCGGGGTCTTGCAGACTTTCAATCCCGTTGCTGAAGGGTATATAATAGTACCGAATGTTGATGCCCGAGAGACTTCCTGCTTCCGAACCGAAGAATGCACCAAGGCCCACATAGGCACCGAGTGTATAATGTGCGCGTCCGTATCCGAGACTGTTAAAGAATTCTCTTTCGTACGGTGAAGCGAGCACGACAGTCGGCCCCGCGCCACCGTTAATATAGGGACGAAAACTATCTGTGATGTCATCTGCAAATAAACGGTATTGAGCACCGAACATCACAGGCATCATTAAGAAACGATTGACCTTCCCCGGGACATATGACTGTCCCCAGTAATCGAAATACTCAACTTCGTTATCATCCTTCGACTCAGCAATACCGAGAGTGACCGTTCCTGAAAGCTCGCGTGTATATTGATGTCGAAAGAATCCGGCAAAACCGAATCCGTTATTGGAAAGAAGAATATCAACACCCCAGGCATCATTGTAGGATGACTGGACTGGCGTGAGTATGTCGGCATCCGGAGATGAAAAGATAATCGTGGAATCTTTGCTCTGCGCGGCCAACAAAGAAATTCCTAACAGAAACGAGAATAAAAAATATTTCATATCAATCTCCTACAAAAAACGGACGTCATCTCCGCATGGTTTTGGCGGGGATCTTTCTGCTCATCAATGCACGATTGAAGCAGTCTGGTTTTAGGATTCAATTATTGTTTTTGAAAATGCGAACTATTCTACACTAAATAACGCACATTTAAGGTAATGAGTTTCCGGCATAGATGGTAGAGTGGGGTGATCGGGCGATGCGCCGGAATACTGCAGCAATTTTATCCTTCGTCCTGCCCGCGAACTGCTCTCCTGAACTATCTGCAGGAATGTATCCTTTTCGATATGATGCGAGCACGAAGCGGTGATGAAGATACCATTCGGCACCGTTGCTCGGAGTCCATTCGTGTTGATCTCTTTATATCCCTTGATCGCGTTTGAGACGGTCTTCTTGCTTTTTGTAAAGGAAGGAGGATCAAGGATGACGACATCCCATTTCTTTCCTTCTTTCACGGCGTTTTCCAGGAACTGGAATACATCTGCCGTATGGAATTGGATATTCGATAATGAATTCATGGCGGCATTCTCTTTTGCTTTTATCAATGCATCTTCTGAAATATCGACACAATCAACATTGGAGGCGCCGTAGGATGCAGCATACAGACCGAATCCTCCTTCATTACTGAAGCAGTCAAGAACGGATGCACCTTTTGCGAATGACTTGGAAATAGTCCTATTATTTCTTTGATCGAGAAAGAAACCGCTCTTCTGTCCTTCAAGAATATCTACGGTGAATTTCACTCCGTTCAGGTCCACGATGGTCGGTGCAACGGTCCCGTGAAGGATATTCTTTCGAATCGGGATCCCTTCAAGGGTGCGCAGAAGGGATTCGTTCCGTTCAACGATTCCTTTGGGTGAGAAGATGGCGTCGACAACTGAGCAGATCATTTCCAGACGAAGGTCCATGCCGATGGAAAATGTCTGAATGGAAATGTAATCATTGTATCGATCGATGATCAGTCCGGGCAGAAAATCACTTTCTCCGTTCACTACCCGGTATGTGTCGTTCCCTGGGAAGAGTTTTTCCCGGAGTTCGAAAGCGTTCCGGATCTTTGCCACGAAGAATTGTTCATTCACTTCTTCTATGATTGGGGAAAGATGCCGGACGGCGATCAAGGAGGAGGCATTATAGAATCCGATTCCGAGTGATTTACCGTCGCTGCGCAGGATCTCCACCACATCGCCGTTCTTCGGTTCTCCGGTGATACGCTGGATCTCGTTGCTGAATATCCACTGGTGGCCGTGGACCAGTCTGCGGTCCTCATTTTTTTTTAGGATTACATGCTGTGAAAGTGTGCTCATAACTTTAAGGTACCAAGAATTTTATGATATTCAAAGAATGGGAAACGGAAGAATTCATCATTTTTTCCCACCGCTTTTTTTACGTACATTGTTCATTATGGAAATAGAAACGACACAAGAAAAATTTCGTGCAGGGTACGTTGCGCTGATCGGCGAACCGAATGTCGGGAAATCAACACTGCTCAATGCCATTCTGAAGCAGAAGATCTCGATCGTCACCAATAAACCGCAGACCACCCGTCACAAGATCCTCGGGATCCACAGCGGTGAGGGGTATCAGATCGTTTTTCTCGACACTCCCGGCATCATCAAGCCAAAATATCTTCTGCAGGAAGTGATGATGCATTTCGCTTCACAAGCGGTGAAGGATGCCGATGTGGTGCTGATGCTGGTGGATGCAGAAAAGGTGAAGAACAGAGAGTATAACCGGAACAATGATGCCGTTGAACGGATCAAAGCGGCAAACAAGAAGACCTTCCTGATCGTGAATAAACTGGATCTGCTGAAAAAAGAGGAGACGCTGCCGATGCTGGCGGACCTGCAGACCATCTTTCCGTTCGATGAGATCATTCCACTTTCCGCGTTGACTAAATTCAATGTGAATGAACTGGTCACCACGCTGGTAAAATATCTTCCGGAAAATCCTCCGTATTATGACACGGAGATCGTCAGTGATGCGCAGGAACGGTTCTTCGTTAGCGAGATCATCCGGGAAAAGATCTTTGAACAATACGAGCAGGAGATTCCCTATTCAACAACAGTGGACATCGTTGATTTCAAGGAGCGGGAGCAGGGGAAATATTTCATCTCTGCGGACATTGTGATCGAACGAGATTCTCAGAAAGGGATCATCATCGGGA
This sequence comes from uncultured Ignavibacteriota bacterium, assembly GCA_903907305.1. Taxonomy (GTDB): domain Bacteria; phylum Bacteroidota; class Ignavibacteria; order UBA10030; family UBA8401; genus UBA8401. The sequence goes on along the minus strand of CAIVNT010000682.1, from coordinate 159 downwards.
AAGAGGGAAAAGCCCTGAAACGCCTCGGAAGCGTTGCCCGCCGAGCGATCGAAGAGTTCATCGGCCATGCTGTGTTCCTTGACCTGCACGTGAAGGTCCGGGAGAACTGGCGTGAGGATAAGAATTGGCTTAATAGTTTTGGGTATAAAGAAGAATAGT
>CAIVNT010000681.1 GCA_903907305.1 uncultured Ignavibacteriota bacterium | reverse complement strand
GCCCCACGGTTCTTCTGTCAGAAATTCGACGATTATCTCCATTATGAATCGCGTTTCACTGACGAGGTAAAAGAAGGCTTGAAGAAAAAAGGACATACGCTCCGCGAACACGGCGATTTCGATCTCTTCTTCGGTGGAGCTCAGATCATTATGATCGATCAGGCGACCGGAACATTCTATGGATCCGCCGATCCTCGCAGAGGAGGTGCTGCCATCGGTGATTGAACACTGCACCTCTGAATCATTGAACTGAAGAACAAGAAGGTCACACTCCATTGATTTGGACTGTGACTTTGTTGTATGTTGAACTCGAAGAAGATCGTCGTACATCGACATAATTATTGTCAATGAATATTGTAATTCTCATAACTATTATTGCGATCGTTCTGCTGTTCCTTGAACGGTTTATTATCTCACGCCGTGTTCGTTCCATCCCGATTCGGATCCATGTGAATGGAACCCGTGGAAAATCAAGCATCACCCGGTATATCACCGCAATTCTTTCCGCCTCACAATTCGGGACCTATGGAAAGATCACCGGAGTAATCCCAACACTCATTCATCCGGACGGCACTCAAACTCCTATCCGAAGAATCGGGAATGCACGTATTCAGGAACAATTATCCATCATTTCCGCCGCTGCTGCGAACTCTGCTCAGGCTCTGGTTCTTGAATGCATGTCCCTCAAACCGGAATATCAAAGAATGGAGACACAATTTTTCTGCCCGACCATCTCCATTCTGGCAGCCATCGAAGATGATCACCGCGAAGAGATGGGTGAGACGGACGCCGAACGTGTCGCTGCCATCGCAGAAAGTATTCCGTTCAATTCCTTTGTCATCACATCAGATTCCAAACATTTTTCCGCACTTGAAGCGATTGCGTCAGTCAGGAAAAGCCGATTGATCATGGCGCCTGCTCTTACAGTGGGGCAGATCTCACTGCTTCCCGAAGGAATATTTCCCGATAACGCCGCACTCGCGGTAGCAGCTGCAGTGCAGATCGGGATCGAAGAACAAATGGCATTCTCAGTGATGACCTCTTTTTCCTCAAAGAGCGAGTGCAGTGAATTTCTGATAAATAATGTTCCTGTACGTTTCATCAATGGCTTTGCCGTCAACGATATCCCTTCGGCCGAACGATTCTTTCGTCTTTGGAAAGATGATCATGCAGATTCCGAAACGATCTTTATTGTGAACACTCGGAACGACAGACCGCTCCGGACAGTCCAATTTGCACGCTGGTGTTCCGAACTACTCCAAATCCGTCACGTGTATATTACAGGGACTCATTCCGCATTTGCATATAGAACAATGATTGAGATGAACGTCGCTTGCAGCACTTTAACTGTTGATCGGCTCTTTTCGCACATCAAAGGAACTATTGATAGACCGACGGATATTTTTGGATTTGGAAACATTGCCGGAGACGGATTTATTATTCTCGACCAAATATCATCAATGAAGGCGGCACAATAATGGTAGTCGAAACGCTTTTTATCGGATTGATCATCGGATTCCTCTTCTATGAATTGACGGGAATCTCTCCTGGAGGAGTGATTGCACCAGGATATTTTGCTTTGTATGTTCACCAGCCGAACAAGATCGTCATGACGATCATCATTACATTCATCGTCTGGGGACTATTGGAGATATTGTCTCGCAATCTTATTGTTTACGGCAGAAGGAAATTACTGATCGCATTATTGCTTAGTTTTTCGTTGAAATTGATTCTGGAACAATGGATCCAGCCGCTGCAGCATTTCCCGGTTGACCTTCAATCCATTGGATACATTATTCCAGGACTCATCGCAAATGAAATGTCCCGTCAGCGATGGATACCAACGATCTCAGCACTGGCAATCGTCACCGCCATCGTATTCTTTACTCTCAATATCCTGCAGCCTTTCATCTGATCGAATGAACCTTCGCCGGAACTCATATCTTATCTTTCTTTGTCTCCTATCCATTGGTTTGATCATTCTTTCCGTGGATGTATTCACCATTTCAGTGCCGGTAAAGAACGCCGAAACAATGCGGAAAGCAGCAGTGCTTTCGACGGAATGGATGGAGATCATCCACAAAGAAAAAGAATCGCGTTTACTCATTTCACCGGAAGCACAGCATTTTCCTTCTGAAGCACTTCTCGGCGATGAATTTACGGAACTCACTACGACACTTGGATCACTGGAAGCAAAACGGATCTCCGTGAATCCTCAATTTGCCGCTCTCGTCGTTTCATGGATCACGGAATTGAATTTAGATTCCACGGATGAAATTATGGTGTCATCCTCCGGTTCGTTTCCGGGATTGATGGTTTCGACTCTGGCAGCGCTTCAAACAATTCATCAGCGAACAGTTCTAATGACCTCCGTTGGTGCTTCGACGTTCGGCGCCAATCAGCCCTCTATGACCATACTGGATATGGAAACTCTTCTTGAGAAAGAAGGAGGTCTCAAATATCACTCTCGCCTGGTCACGTACGGATGTGACGATGATAACGGACTCGGTTTTTATGAGGGAGGGAAAG
>CAIVNT010000680.1 GCA_903907305.1 uncultured Ignavibacteriota bacterium | reverse complement strand
TACAAATGAAAAAAATTATTCTTCTGTGCGTTATTCTTTCATCGATAATAACAGCGCAGTTCCAATATCCGAAAACAGCCAAAGTCGATCATACAGATTCGTATTTTGGAACATCCGTTGACGATCCTTACCGCTGGATGGAGCAGGATACCGCAGTTTCTGTGAAGCAATGGGTTGGCGAACAGAACGCGGTGACATTCAGCTATCTGGACAAGATCCCGTTCCGCGAAAAAGTAAAAGAACGACTGACGAAACTCCTCAACTATCCGAAATACACCGCACCGTTCCGCGCTGGAAAGAACTGGTATTTCTATAAGAATGACGGACTGCAGAATCAGAGCATTCTCTATATTCAACGCGGCTCGCTCGATGCGGCTCCCGAACTCTTCCTCGATCCGAACAAACTTTCCGGCGACGGGACAACATCACTGCAGGGAACGGCATTCGATAAGGAAGGAAAATATTTCGCATATGCCATTTCCAAAGCGGGTTCTGATTGGAGGGAGATCTATGTGATGGATGTTAAATCCAAAAAACTGCTGAACGATAAGATCGAATGGGCAAAATTCACCGGGATTGCATGGTACGGTAACGGATTCTATTATTCCCGCTATGCCACGCCGAGCGATACCGGTTCCAAACTTTCCACATCGAACGCCTATCATAAAGTCTATTATCACATTCTTGGCACACCGCAGTCCAAAGATATGCTCGTCTATGAAGATAAAGCGAATCCACAGCGTCTCTTCAGCGTGGGACTCACGGAAGACGAGCGTTTCCTCTCGCTGTATCTCAGTCAGCGTGGGTCGAACGGAAATGCGTTGTTTTACCGCGATCTGAAGAATCGGACCGAGTTCAAACCGATCATGACCACATTCGATGATGACATCAGCATTATCGACAATGTTGGGGATAAGTTGCTGCTCTCCACGAACAAGAATGCTCCAAATCAGAAAGTAGTGCTGTGTGACCCCGCCCATCCCGAAGAATCGAATTGGAAGACCATCCTACCCGAAAAACCGGAACCGCTCGTTTCTGTATCCGTTGTGGGAGGAAAACTCTTTGCGGTCTATATGAAGGATGTTAGTCACCATGCATATGTTTATGATCTCAATGGGAATTTAGAGAACGAGATCTCGCTGGAGACGCTCGGTACACTCGGCGGATTCGGCGGCGAGAGAAAAGATGAATTTACATTCTATACACTCACTTCTTTTACATATCCATCGACCATTTATAAATATGATCTGAAGACGAAAACAACCACTCTCTTCCGTAAGACTGAAGTCGATTTCGATCCGAACGATTATGAAATAAAGCAGGTATTCTATCCGAGCAAGGACGGGACGAAGATACCGATGTTCATCATCCACAAAAAAGGGATCGTGATGGATGGAAATAATCCTGCGCTGCTCTATGCATACGGCGGATTCAATATTTCCATCAACCCCAGTTTCAGCGCTTCACGTCTTCTCTGGCTGGAACAGGGAGGCGTCTATGCCGTGGCGAATCTGCGCGGCGGCGGCGAGTATGGCGAGAAGTGGCACGAAGCGGGCATGAGATTGAATAAGCAGAATGTGTTCGACGATTTTGCAGCGGCAGCGGAATATCTGATCAGCGCTAAATATACGAATCCGTCTAAGCTCGCCATTCAGGGAGGTTCGAACGGCGGACTGCTTATCGGAGCGACGATCAATCAGCGTCCCGAACTGTTCAAGGTTGCACTTCCCGCCGTCGGCGTAATGGACATGCTTCGGTTCCATAAATTCACTATCGGCTGGGCGTGGGTGAACGATTACGGCTCAAGCGATGATTCAGTACAATTCAATTATCTGAGGAAATATTCACCTATCCACAATATCCGTGAAGGAGTGAATTATCCTGCAACCCTCGTCACTACCGCGGACCATGATGACCGTGTTGTGCCGGCACATTCGTTCAAATACATCTCCACGATGCAGGAGAAATACAAAGGGACAAATCCGGTAATGATCCGCATCGAGACCTCCGCCGGACACGGCGCCGGTAAACCGACAGCGAAGATCATCGAAGAAGCAGCGGATATCTATTCGTTCACCTGGTGGAATATGGGCGTGACGCCGATGTATATGAAGAAGGAGTGAAATTAGAGATAAAAAATTCATGAGAACATGATCGTGATTTATTTATTTTTCATTCCCGCATGATTTTGGCGGAAATCCGGAAAATGGATGCCCGATAGGAACATTCGGGCATGACAGATGTTTTTAAAATAATATTTGCAAAAAATAAAATTCTCGATAAGCCACTGAGGGGCAAATCGTAAAGTCGATAAGACGCAAAGGATAATTGGAAATATTTCGCGCTTTTGCGAGAGAAAGCAGATAATATTTTACAGACTCAAAAAGGCGCATTGAAACCAATCATTCTATGCGCCTTTGTTATTCTTTCGCTAATCTGAACCTGCCCCTTGCGTATTTCTAAGCTATTTGTTACAATGACTTAAAGTTATTCTTGAACAAGAGACCATTCTTGCCAATAAAGACAATCAGAGTATTCCCCCGTTTTTTCCCGAATTTCCACATTCGCCTGAATATCTATAGCCCTTTATTAGTTCCAACACCTTCCAGGTTTTTAAAACATGAAAGGTCTTAATGGTATAAATAAATCACTATTTCCATTCACTACTTGGGGTACAAACAACGCAATGGCAGACAAAAAAAAGAAGACCTTTGTTCTCGATACCAACGTTGTTTTACATGACAGTTCCTGTATCTATCAATTCAAAGAGCACGACGTGGTCATTCCGGTCACCGTCCTGGAGGAACTCGATGCGTTCAAAAAAGGAAATGAATCGATAAATTTTCACGCACGCGAATTTGCACGGAATGTGGATGCGATGAGCGGTGATCGTATCTTCAACGGCGGAATCAAGATCGGTGCAGGGCTTGGCAAGATCTCCGTCAAACTGGAATCCGATTTCCATAAAGATATCAACGGTTCGTTCACTCACGGAAAGCCCGATCATCAGATACTCAATACCGCGTACTGTCTCGCAAAAGAACAGTCCAAGCGTGAAGTGATCCTCGTTTCCAAGGATGTGAACCTGCGGATGAAAGCAAAAGCGGTCGGTCTTCTTGCGCAGGATTATAAGAATGACCAGGTGAAGAATCTCACAGAACTCTACACAGGCCACCGCACCGCGGAGAATGTGGATGAGAAAGTGATCGCCCGTCTTCATGCGAATCCTTTTGAGGTGAATCCGGCAGATCTTCCGGAGAATCATTTCCGTCCCAATGAATTCGTTATCATGCGGAACGGGAAGCAATCCGCGCTTGGAACCTACGATGCTGAACGTCAGCGCATTGCCAAGATCGAAAAAACCGTCGCCTACGGTATTGCCCCCCACAACGCGGAACAGATCTTTGCACTGAATGCATTACTCAATCCAGACATTCAGCTTGTGACCATTTCCGGCAAAGCGGGAACGGGAAAAACATTGCTGGCACTTGCCGCGGCGTTGGAACGAAAAAAAATATACCGCCAGATATTCATGGCCCGCCCCATTGTTCCGCTGTCGAACAAGGATATCGGTTATCTTCCCGGCGACATCGAATCCAAGCTCAATCCATACATGCAGCCGTTGTTCGATAATCTGAATGTCATAAAGAATCAGTATCAGGAATCGGATCAGCAGTATCAGCGCATCGATCAGCTGCTGCAGGATGAGAAACTCGTCATTGAAGCACTCTCTTATATCCGCGGACGCAGTCTCGTGAAGATCTATTTCATCGTGGATGAAGCGCAGAATCTTACGCCGCATGAAGTGAAGACCATCATCACGCGTGCAGGTGAGGGGACGAAGATCGTGCTGACCGGCGACATCTACCAGATCGATCATCCGTATCTGGACAGCCAGTCCAACGGGCTCAGTTATCTGATCGAGAAGATGCAGGGACAGAAGATCTACGCCCATATCAATCTTGAAAAAGGGGAACGCTCCAAACTGGCGGAACTTGCCAGCAATCTTCTCTAAGATCGGCAAATGAAATGAAATTACTGTATCTCAGTTCCCGCGGTGTTGATTATCTGCAGGATCTTACATTTTCGGGACTCTGTAAGACCGTTGGCATCGAAAATATCTGTGTTGTTCCGTGGAATCCGAACTTCTTTCTTCCGCGCAGGTCCTATCCAAAAAATTTGGGATATATTCCCGGAAATCTTCTGTCATCACTGCGCTCCCGATACTTCCTAAAACAGTTCGATGCGGTGGTCGTTGCGGCGGCCAAACCGGACTGTTTCCTTCTCTATAATGAACTTGTTCCGTCCATCAGCGGCTCGATGAAGACAATATTTATCGACGGCGGGGACCGCGAACAAGTCAGCGGTGATCTGGACAGAATGGATGATCACACATCGTTCGCACGTGCGATGGACCTTCGTCCGTTCGACATCATCCTGAAACGGGAAATGACCGCCGGAACAGAGTATGCAAAAAATGTATTCCCCTTCCCATTTTGCTGGAATTTTGACAAACTTCCGTCGGTGCTCCCTGCCGCGAAAAAATATGATGTCTCATTCTGGGCGGTCGAGTCGCATCCTGTGAGGACAGAAGCGCTGACGGTGCTGCAAAACAAATTTGACTGCACTGCGAACGGAACAGTGTTACAGCAGAAATTCAAAACCTACAAGAGGAAAGGTGAGTTCTATCTTCAGGAACTCGCCGCCTGCAGGATCGTCCTGAATTTCCGCGGTGTCGGCTGGGATACCCTCCGCTATTGGGAGGTACCGTCACTCTCTACATTCCTGATCAGTCAGCGTCCCGGCATTGTCATCCCGAATAATTATGAACATGAAAAGAGCATCGTGTTCTGCGACGGTCCCGGTGATTTGATCGAACGGTGTGATTACTATCTGAGGCTTGAGACACGCCGCGAAGCGATCGCAGCGCAGGCATATCTTCATACACAGGCTCATCACACGGATGTTCATCGGGCGAAACAGTTATTATCATATATTTAAGAGAAGAAAAGACCTGTAGGAATTTAAGATTTGCCAAGTCTCACAATTCAAAGAGGAAGTCCATGCCGTATTCCCGTCGCAAATTCATCCAAACTTCTGCATCGATCGGTGCAGGAGCGCTCATCGCCGGCTGTGTGCCGGCGGCATCTTCCATCGCTCATCGTCCGCAGTTCGATCTGCTGATAAAAGGAGGACGTGTTATCGATGGCACCGGTGTGGCTGAGACGTTTGCCGATGTCGGCATTCGTGACGGCAGGATCATCGCCCTTGGCGCGATCGACAGTCTTGATGCCATGCGTGTGATCGACGCGAAAGGGATGCACGTTGTTCCCGGCTTCATAGATATCCACACGCATACCGATTCCAACATTCTCAATTTACCCACTGCAGACAGTAAACTGCGCCAAGGTGTGACGACTGAGGTTGGCGGTGCGGATGGAGAGTCGCGCGCGCCGAGGAAAACGAAAGGGGAGGATGATGAGATCCTCTATTCCGACTTCGACGGGTTCTTCAATCATCTGCAGAAGAAAGGGAGTGCGCAGAATTTTGCTTCTATGGTCGGACTCGGAACCGTACGCGAAGTTGTTGTGGGCGAGGATGACCGTCCCGCTACAGCCGATGAGATGGAAGCGATGAAACGCGTTGTGCGGACGGCAATCGAGCAGGGATGCTGCGGTGTCTCGACCGGACTTGAATACACGCCGGGAAGTTTTGCTTCCACGGAAGAATTATGGGAACTGACGAAAGCCGCTCCCGAACCATTTCGCCTGTATGCTTCCCATATGAGAAATGAAGATAACAGAGTGCTCGAAGCGATCGAAGAAGCGATCCGCATCGCACGACATTCAGGAGCACGTCTTCAGATCTCCCATTTGAAATCATCATACAAGATCAATTGGTACAAGAATGATATCACACTGAAAATGCTGGATGATGCGATTGCCGAAGGGATCGAGGTCCACGCGGACCGGTATCCATACATTGCGTATCAAACGGGATTGGCGAATCTTTTTCCGTTATGGTCGCGGGACGGCGGAACGGATCAATTCATGAGCCGATTGAAAGACCGGACGATCCTCGAAAAGATCCGTCCCGAAACATTGCGCAAGATCAACGGGCTCGGCTCATGGGATTCGGTGATGATCACCTCAACAAAAGTGGAAGCGAACAAAGCGTATATCGGTAAGACGATCGGTCAGATCACCGCACAGTTGAATGCTGATCCGTTCGAATTCACGGTCGATCTGCTGATCAAAGAGAACGGCAATGTCGGTATGGTTGGTTTCGGAATGGATGAAGAAGGGACGGAGACTGTCCTCCGTTGGAAAAACACGATCGTTGCTTCGGATGGCGGAGCGTATTCCCCTGCATCAAAGTCGAATCCTCATCCCCGCACGTACGGTACATTTCCTCGTGCAATTTCCTATTACCAAAAAGAGAGAAATATCTGTTCCCTGCCCGAGATGATCCGGAAGATGACTTCCATGCCGGCGCAGAAGATCGGACTGAAAGACAGAGGTGTGATCAAACAAGGGAATGCTGCGGATATCGTCATCTTTGATTATACAACGATCAAAGACAATGCGACCTTTCTTAATCCGCACCAATTCCCGAGCGGCATGCCGTTTGTGATCGTGAACGGCGAATGCGCGGTGGATAATAATGTGATCTCGGGAAAACTTGCGGGAAAGGTTTTACGAAGTTCGGGATTCAACGCATAACCGGGTTATTCCCGTGTCAAATCTCTACACCCTGACACGGGAACGGATTTACATGGTGATGATGACCTTTCCCTGTGCATGTCCTTCTTCAATATAGCGGAGTGCATCTGAAGTTTTGCTCAGCGAATATCTCCGATCGATCACCGGTTTTACTCTTCCGGAAGCGACCATTTCGATGATCAACTCCAGGTCCGTGTGGTTTGGATTCGCCATGTGATTCCCCATTTTTGGACCGCCCATCATGGACACGAAAGGACCCTTCATCATAGCATCGGTCATCTGCTGTGTCTTCCCGCCGGTCATTACATATACTCCGTCCAGGCTCAACGCACGCCGGTATGCGGAGAGGGGATGGTATCCATTCGCAGCCATGATCACATCGTAGCGTTTTCCGCTCCGGGTAAAATCCTCTTTCGTGTAATCGATCACGTGGTCCGCTCCGATCGTCCGTACGAGATCCATTTTCGACGTACTGCAAATCCCCGTCACCTCCGCTCCAAACTGTTTCGCAATCTGCACGGCGAACGTTCCCACTCCTCCGGATGCCCCGTTGATGAGCACCGACATACCGTGCCGGACCTTACCGCTGTCACGAATCGCCTGCAGCGCCGTTGCACCGGAAACCGGAATGCTTGCTGCATCGTCAAACGATACTCCGGCAGGAATGGAAGCGGTCAGACGTTCTTTCGCACATGCGTACTCGGCGAAAGCTCCCCATCCGCTCAGGGAAAGGTCTGCAAAGACACGGTCACCGATTTGGAATCGCGTTACTTTCGCTCCAACGGATTCTACCACACCGGCTGCGTCGCAGCCAAGAATATGGAAGTTCGGTTTGAAGAGACCCACCATGAACCGAACGAGGAATGGATCGGCACGGAGCAAATGCCAGTCCGCAGCATTCACCGATGCAGATGAGATCTTGATCAATACTTCATCCTCTTTGGGTGCGGGAATTTCAACTTCCCTCAATTCAAGAACATCCGGTGAACCGTATCGGTCGAATACTATTGCTTTCATTGAACTCCTTTTTTAAGCGCCTGTTTACTGCAGATGGAGTCCACCGTATAGGCGGACTCCATCTTACGTTAATTTATATCGGCACCTTCAGCACCATCATCACCGCGGCGGCGATCGGCAGTACGAGCGCTATCATTCCCCAGATATTCCAGGCGAGATAGAGACTCCGGAATTTTGTCTGGTCATACGAATCAGAAGAAGAGACCAGCGCGTACATCTTTTTTTGCAGCGGCGAAACTTTGAATATGAATGCGATGCCTGAAAGAACGAACAGCGTCATCGACCAGACGATCCATCCCGTCTTCATGATGGGATAGAGACCGACCATTGCCGTCATGAGTCCCGCTGTCGCAATGAAGATCACTCCCGGTATAGTGAAGATCATATCCGACGCAATGATCCCTTTCAGCGAATGAGCGAGGATCTTCGCGTCCGCTGTCTTCACGGCGATGCGCATCCAGAACAGCCCGATGGTGATGTTCCCGAGAAAGAGGATGACGCCGATGATGTGCAGAAGTTTGTAAAAAGTAAATTCCATTTTTTTTCTTTCCTGATGATGATCTATACGGGGTTGTTAGACAGGTAAATACTATTGAATTACCCTCATAATTGCAAGACGGAAGTTAACACTATCTGATACCATCCGACGGTATTTTATTGAACCTCTCTGCTGTTTTTAGTACGTTAACTGTATGAACAATTTCCATATATCATACGTCGACACAGTAAAAAAAATCCCTGCGCCTGACGGAAAACGATTCGCCGAAATGTTCCGGCATGGCACGCTGCTGGTTGAACTGTATGAACCACGCGGGACCGATCCGCAGACTCCTCACACGCGGGACGAAGGGTATATCGTCGTCAAAGGAAGCGGAGAGTTTGTGAACGGCAATGAGCGGGCAACATTCGGTCCGGGGGATTTCCTATTTGCAGCAACCGGTGCCGTTCACCGATTTGAGAATTTTACGGACGATCTTTCTGTTTGGGTGATCTTTTACGGACCCGAAGGGGGAGAACATGAATGAACACAATATGAAAGAAAACGCATGAACTATCTTCGTTTGCTCACCTTCACCTTCTTTCCGGTCATCCTGTTATCGCAGGAGATCGATCTGAAGACCGACTATCTTAAATTCGAATATGAGATACCGATGCGGGACGGAAAAAAACTTCATACGGCCGTCTACGTCCCCAAAGATACGGCAACCACCTATCCGATCATCCTTGGGCGGACACCCTACACCACCGCTCCATACGGTGACGATTATCTGAAAGCGAATGGGAATAATTATTGGATGGCGCAGGAAAAATACATAATGGCATTCCAGGATGTCCGCGGGCGGTTCATGTCCGAAGGGGATTACGTAGATATCCGTCCGAATATTGTGGAAAAGAAAACGAAAGATGATGTGGATGAGAGCAGCGATACATACGACACGATTGAATGGCTGGTGAAGAATGTAAAACGGAATAACGGCAACGTGGGTATGATCGGCATATCGTACCCCGGATTCTACGCGGCGCATGGACTCATCGGCTCTCATCCTGCACTGAAAGCGGTCTCGCCGCAGGCGCCCATCTCGGACTGGTTCATCGGCGACGATTTCCACCACGGCGGTGCGATGATGCTCATCGACGGATTCAATTTCTATCGGTCATTCGGCAAACCTCGTCCGATGCTCACAACAACATGGCCTCCCGGATTCCAATACCCGACGGAGGACGGATACCGATTCCTTCTGGAAGCCGGTTCATTGGCGAGCATCAAAAAGAATTTCTACGGCGATACGGCAAAATTCTGGAACGATCTTTTCGCCCATTCGGACTATGATCAATTCTGGCAGTCGCGCAGTCTCTCGCAATTCATGACGGATGTGAGGCCGGCGGTGCTTGTGGTCGGCGGCTGGTTCGACGCGGAGGATCTCTACGGTACACTGAAGATCTACAAGTCCATCGAGAAGAACAATCCGAACAACAGAACATTATTCATGATGGGACCGTGGTTCCACGGCGGCTGGGTCCGTTCGGACGGCAGCAGACTCGGACATGTGAGTTTCGATATAAAGAGTTCCGAATATTATGATAAACATATCCGCGAGTTCTTCAATTTTTATCTTAAAGGAAAAGGAGAACTGCATCTCCCTGAGGCCTCCGTGTTTGAGACCGGAAGCAATGTCTGGAAATCATATTCTGAATGGCCTCCGAAGAATGCCGAAAATAAAATGATATATTTGACGGGAAAAGAACAATTATCATTTGATGCACCCAAAGATAAATTCGCATTCGATGAATATGTGAGTGATCCTAATCGTCCTGTACCGTACATCGCGGAGATCAGCAACGGCCGCGGCAGGGAATATATGACGGACGATCAACGTTTTGCGTGGCAGCGACCGGATGTGCTTTCGTACGAAATGCCCATCACGGATGCACTGACGATAGCCGGACCGATCGTTGCGCATCTTTCTGTTTCCACCACGGGCACTGATGCGGATTTTGTGGTGAAGGTGATTGATGTCTATCCGGATTCAGCAAAGAATGATCCTGCGAATGCGCCGACGGTGAAGATGAGCGGATATCAGATGCTCGTCCGCGGCGAAGTGTTAAGAGCGCGGTATCGCAACGGTTTTAGCACGCCGCAGGCGATGAGTCCGAATAAAATAGAAACTGTGAACTTCACCATTCCTGATATCAACCATACTTTTAGAAAAGGACACCGGCTGATGGTGCAGATCCAAAGCAGTTGGTTCCCGCTGGTGGACAGGAATCCCCAGAAATTCGTGAATATCTACGCTGCAAAGGAGATTGATTTTCAGAAGGCGACGCACAGAATTTACCGTTCATTGAAGAACCAGTCGTATTTAGAGGTTGGGATTATTCGATGAC
>CAIVNT010000679.1 GCA_903907305.1 uncultured Ignavibacteriota bacterium | reverse complement strand
TTCATTGTTTGTATTCCTGCTGCACATTCACCACTCCCCATTTCCTGTCGGTCACTTCCTTCTTCGCGCAGAGGATCCAGACGAAATTGATGGAATGTCCGGGGATCGCAACGTTCGGATGGAATCCGTGATGGACCACCATCGCATCGTTCTCGCGGACCGGGAACATCACATCGGGATATTTGATATCGTTATATGCCAGCTGAATGCCGAACGTCGGCGCCGGCATGTCGAAATAGACGTACACTTCCTCGAGCGTATCGCGGTGTTCGTGCGGAGGCCAGCTCGTCCAATTCCCTTTGTTGCTGAACGTCGGTCCCATCAGCAGTCTCCCCGCTTCCACATGCTCGGTCAATAACTGATACAGTTCACGGTGCATCGTTTCGGGTCCGATGCTCGCATGCAGTTTCGGATCGTCCTTGATGTCGTTCCAGCGGACCACTTTCACGGGATATTTTTTGCTCACGGGCGCAGAACTTTCAAGGATACTCGCTGAGCTCTTCGTTGAGAACATCACCGCACTGTCCTTCGGCACATACATACCGTCGTTCTTTCCCAAACTGTACGATGTCCCGTCAACCATAACATCAGCGGAACCGTTCATACACATGAACATTTTCTCATCGGTTCCGGTATGGAAATTCACGGATGATTGGTCCTCATCAAGATTGATATACCCGACGGAAAGGAATTCCGTCTTCGCCGTCTGCGGAGTGATGGTCAGTTTCCGTCCTTTATGGTCCCTGATATTGCGAAACACTAATTCATGCGGCATTTGTTACTTCCTCTCGATGTGTAATTTCCAATGCGGTCCAACCTCTTCAGGACTCAAAGGATGGTATTTGATTGTTTCATTGCTCAATTGATCGGCACCGATATCTTTACGATTGGTTCGTGTTTGACCGTCTATATCTTCATTTACGAAAGGGAATGATCCGCGGGCAGCGCTAATTGTAACGCTTGATTGTGCGGGTCGGAACAGTCCGTCAGTTCCCTCAGTCATTTCGATATTCTCAGTTCTGTGGTCCATGGATGAACTGACGATAGAAGAAGGAATATTTGAAAAAATATTCCCCAGATATGTCATCCCCGCCGGGGTGGTCTTTTCTTCCAGAAGCATCCCTTTTTTCGTCACTACAAGATTATTGGCGATGGTGCAGTTCATCGGCGGAAGTGATGCGCTCTTATCCGAACCCATCACACCAAGAACGATCGCATGTGCATTGTTCACGAATGTATTGAATATGACAACAGCGTTTTTCACCTGTTTGTATCCGTTATCTGCAGAATTCTGAACTCCCTGCATGAACGGGAGGGCCGAATAGGTATTTTCTCCAGCAAGGTCCTGGAAGTAATTATTGTAGACCTTGTGGTCTTCACCGATAATGCGGACGCCGCCGGTATTCCGTTTATTATTCCCGAAGAAATAATTTCCGTATACCGAGGCGCGGTCTCCATGCCGGAGCGTCAGTGTCCCCGCGCATTCAACGAACGTATTGCGGCGGTAGATATTCTCACAGGATTTATTTGAGATGATCTCCACTTCACCATTGCATCGATAAAAGTAATTGTCCTCAACGACTGTTCGGGCATTCGTCCTCCACCAATCGCTCGTGCCGATACGGATCGTCTCCGCCCCATTCTTGTCGCGGTCGGGGCGCGGACCGAAATAATTGTGGTCGATCCTGTGTTCACACGGTTCACCGTTCAGCCACACCACGAGCATCGTTCCCTGATTCGTCTTTCCTTTGAAATAGCTATGGTCAATGCGATTCCGTGTTCCGTAAACCGACACCCATTTTGTATCGAGTTCCGTATCGTCGGGATTGTAATCGATGATCGCACATTCTGTCAGTCGGCAGTTCGATGCGGTCTTTTCGGATGATGTGCGGAATTCGATCACTGAATTCTTTTCGACAGCGCCGCTAAGGAAATTCAATCCTTCAACAATAATGAACGAACCGCTCAGCCGCAGATTCGATGAACCATTCAGGATCACCTCTCCGTTCGTCTCCGCTTTTAAAATGATCGGCTGTGCTTCTGTTCCCTCAACTTTGAGGACGATCTCCTGATCTTTCCACTCGCCGTTCTTCATCACGATCGTATCACCCGGCTGCACCGAAGAGGTGATCGATTTGATCTCATGAGCCGTTGTCACAATGTGTGTTTTTGCTGCACCATTGATGTACAGGCCAATGATCAACACTATGATATTAAATATTTTCATTTTTTTTAGACCTCACTCCGGTCACTATTCTCTGCCCAGCAGAATATCATATTGCTGAAATGGTTCCTCCATCCCGAAGGGATAGTACGTTCGTATAACGTATCGTTAACTCATGTTCGGCCCCTCTACGAGGTAGTAGACCTACGGGGTCGCACCAATATTTCAATCGTTGGTACTAATCATGTTGGACGCCGTCGGCGTTCTTCAGATTTCATTCTATAATTTGTGCGATTGGAACTATTCTCATCATCTCTTCCCAACAGTCACTTCAGGCCAGTCATCAGTCCGGAAGGGTGACGCAGGTAATCCTGCATTATTATAGAGTGTGCAGTTGGGATTATCGGCCCAACCGTAACGGACCGCTGCCGGTTTCTTGACTAAAGAACTGCTGACCATGACACTGTTTCCTTTGATCACTGCTTCTGCAGCAACAAATTTTTTATCGTCCCCTGCAATCGTGAATCCGCTCAACGTTCCCCCTTTTGCCGTCATCGTTTCCGCGCCGATCGTGAATTCGACCACGGCAGTATTCTTCATAATGTTCACGCAGGAATACATCGGTCCGGCACATCGCACATTTTTTCCATATAGTTTTGCAAGTGCGATCCGTGCAAGTCGTTCACCGACTGGACGCTTATCGGTCGGATGCAGATCTTTCGGATCACCGACATCGATCGTCACGGCCATTCCTGTATTGGGAACATTGAGTGCCATCCACTGCGACTCTCTCAATTCAGCCCAGCCGCTTTTGGACGGTTCGGGCTGACGTGCAAGATTCGGGAGCTGAACGAAATAGAACGGGAAATCTCCCTGCTTCCATAATGTTCTCCACTCTTCGATCAGAGCAGGAAACAACGTTCTGTACTGCTCGGCTCGCGTTGCATTTGACTCTCCCTGATACCATATCACACCGCGCATCGCATACGGTATCACCGGTGTCAACATTCCATAGAACTGACCGTTGGGTGTGTCACGATGACCGGGACCACGCGGCGCTGTCGGCTTTCGCGGAAGCATCCTTCCCAGTTTCACAGCTTCGATGGAATCGAGATTCCATTTCGCCGTCAGTTCTGGCAATTGCCGGTTGAACTCCGCGATCGTTTGCGGATACATCGTTACATCACGCTTCCAGCGTTCGAGGATCGGAACAAAATCGGGATTCTTCTCCAACAGCCCGCGCGACACCCATCCTTCGGCAGCTGTTCCTCCCCACGAATCATGGATCAATCCAATCGGAATTTGCAGCGATTCCTGTAACGCCTTACCGAAGAAATATCCTACGGCTGAAAAATCCTCCGACTGCTCCGGCGTACAGACCGTCCACGTTCCATTGCACTCGGTCCTGAGGGTCTCGGACACAACACGCGGAACAGTATAGAGTCTGATCATGGAATTCTTCGCTTCGGGAAGATCCTGTTCGGCGAATTTTGTTTTCTTCAACTCGAAGGACATGTTCGATTGTCCGGAACAGATCCAAACTTCGCCGATCATCACATGCTGAAGCTTGATCGCGTTCCTGCCGGAGATCGACATCACGAACGGTCCCCCCTCTTTCATTGGCTGAAGACGGACATTCCATGTTCCATCATCCGCAGTTCTCGTGCGGATGACCTGACCGTTGAATTCAACAGTGACGGATTCTGCGGGAGCAGCTGTTCCCCAAACAGGAACGATCATATTCCGCTGCAGCAC
>CAIVNT010000678.1 GCA_903907305.1 uncultured Ignavibacteriota bacterium | reverse complement strand
GGATCACTGCCCATTGCTGACCGTTCGCGACCAGTTTATCTTTGGATGAATTGATCGTTAAACGGCACGATTCACTCTGAATGATGGAGAGGATAAGACTTGCGGACGAACGCAGCACCGTACCGATACTGTCGGTTGCAACAGCAGTATTCGTCACGGGATATGTTCCTGTGAGTGTATCTTTTACAACAGCGGTGATGGTGATGGAATCCGGCGTTAACGATGTGATGCGGCCGGCATTCCACGAAATGATATTTCCGTTCACTGTTCCGCGTGAAGCGGAAAGAACAGTGAACAACGAAGGAACAGTATCCGTTACAACAACGTTCGACGCACCAAGATTACCGGTGTAGGATGCAACGATCTTGAACTGAACAGTGTCGCCATTCGCAGCGCTTGTGCGCGACACTGTTTTATTCAATGATAGTGCTCCCCACGATTCAACGATGATCGTTGCGGGATCGCTCTTCACGGAATCTTTGCTTCCATCCATATAACGGAATGTTGCCGAGCTGATGTTCACGATCTGCGTTCCGCCTGGGGTCTGTGTATAGACCGGCGAACTCAGAGCGATCAACAATCCGCTGAGCAGGAAGAAAGAGGCAATATGTGAGAATAATTTTTTCATAAAAAACTTCTCCGGAGCCCCCTTCCCCTGAAGGGAGCCCCGAAAAAGGTGTTGCATTTAGTTGATTTTTACCTTGAATCTGATCTTACCGCGATAGGTAGCATCAGCCATCAGTTGCGGACCAACCGAACCAAGACCAACGGTAATTGTACCGCTGCTCACGGTCACTTCGTCGACATCTGAAGCGTCGGTTTTGGAAACATACAGCACACCGCTGCCGGTGCCGCCGTTCGCCGAATTGTCGAGCGCAACACTGTTCCCCAGATACGTCGTGTTCGTCGGTGAAACGTCCGAGATCACGATCTGGTTTGCCGTGCCCGAGCCGGTGTTCGTGTAGGTGATCGTGTAGATCAGAGTATCATTGGGACGTGTCCTGTTGCCGCCGCCCCATGTTGCTGACTGCATGCTGACCGATTTCGTCAGAATCATCACCGGAGCTTTAATGCGTGTGATGTGCCATCCGCTGTCTGAAGCCGACAGAGTAACGGACGAGACATGATAGTAAGCACTGTCACGTGCACGGTCCGTAGCATTCTGGTTGATCGTATCGACTGCAATGAACATGATCGAATCGTACTGTGCAACCGATCCCGTTGTTCCACCAAGGTTGTATGGTGTGTCGGTGCCGGAATCAAAGACGCCGTTCTTGTTCACATCGTTGAAGATGGACCAGGTCAGGGGCAGCGATGATGTACGGGAGATGCTTGCCGTATCAGCTCGGTTACCATTGTTGGTCAGTTTGAGTTTGAAATAGATTGCCTGGCTCACATTTACTGAATCCGCTGCATTGTCGCTCGTGAAGACCGAACCGATCACAGCAACTTTCAGATCCCATGCTCCGCTCGAACCGACGGTACTGGTCGTAGGACCTGCCGGCGGACGTTTTGTGCGGCCGCTGATGCTGTCTGTGAAGACCAAGAATGCGCGGTTGGAGATGACCGTTGTCGCAGGCACTCCGTTATTCACGGTCACCTGGAAGGTCATCTGTCCTGTTGCACCGGCATAGACCGATCCTGCATTGCCGATGTTGGACCACACAACGCGGTTCGGTGATGTAAGGAATGCAACTGTTCCGCCGCCGGAAACGACCGATGCGCTGGCTGCTACGTACGTGACGTTCGCATCAAGTGTATCGGAGAGTGTAGAACCCTGTGCGGTTCCGGTTCCGTTATTTGTATAGTTGATGGTGTATGTGATCGTCTGACCCGGGATCGGGCTTCCGTTGTTGTTCGTCTTTGTCAGCGCCACTTCCGTCACACGTGTGCGGATGGAGTCGCGGACCCAGGCGGACTGGATCGGATCGATACCGTTGTTGAATGTGGACGTTGCGGTCGTTCGGTTGGTATCGAGTCTTCCGCTCGGCACTCCGTTCGGCACGAAGAGTCGGATAATGACCTTGTATGTTGCGTCCGCTGCAAGGCTCGCAATGCTGGAAACAGTGGTGTTCTCACCCGTATCCCAGACTCCGTTACCGTTTGCGTCGAACAGGATCGTCGGAGTCCAGCTTGCAGAATCCGCAGAACCCATGTTATAGGTATCCGTTCCGTTACCGGTATTGGTGACCGTATGTGCGAAATAGACATACATACTGTCGCTGGAGTATTTCAGGCTTCCAACCGGTGTTAATGTAACGCCTGCGACCTGTTCTACTGTGACCGTCGCTGTATCGGAATACAGTGTCGGGAATGATCCACCGGAGAGGTCTTTATACGTCATTGAAGCGACGTTTTTAATGGCCGTACCGGCGGGTGTTCCTGCTGCAAATGCAGACGTTGTGCTCAAAAGCATAACGGCAGACAAAGCAGCCACAAAAACCATGATTCTGGTTTTCATAAGTGACCCTTTCTGTTTGGTGGTATTGTTGGTTATGTGTTTCATTTATTTTTATTTCTTTCTGTTAATAAATCTGTTATATGTTTCATGCATCACTCTCTGCGGATGGGGGAGGTTTTGGTCTGCGTCGATACCTTTTTTTCATTGTTGTTCTCCTTTGGTATTTGTGTGATTATGATTTGTTATTGAATTTAATTTTGAATGATGTTTTAATTGACACGAACTTTCATCTTCACCGAACCGGATGTGCCGGGTTGAACAATTCCGATATTTAACTGGATCGTAATACCTGTCAGCGTCACTTCATCTGCATCGGATGCATCGGTCTTCGCAATATTGTTGATGGAGACGGAATTGGGTACATATGTTGTATTGGCCGGCTGTGCATCGGAGACGGTCACGAGCGCCGCCGGGGTTGTTCCTAAATTTGAATAACTGATCGTGTACGTGATCGTATCGCCCGGTTTTGCCGTTGCGCGGTTCGCGGATTTCGTCATCGTCATCACCGGACGATTCACCGGTGTGAATGATGCCGTTACCTGATAGCGGATACCGTTACCGTCGATGGTGGCTGTATTGATTGCCGCAACCTGACTGGTGATCGTTGAATCGACTCTGATCTTGTATTGATAGACTGCGCTGTCGCCGACAAGGAGATTGAACGCGGGCCATGTAATGACGCGGCCGGAGGCACTGCCGCTGCCGGAGATCGTTCCTGCAAGGATGGTTACGTCGGTGGGCAATGTATCTCTCAGCATCACATTCGTTGCGGAAACTGTTCCGCTGTTCTTCACGCGGACGGTATACTGAAGTGTGTCCGGCGGTTTCACGAATCCGCCGTTCAGATCCTGATACGATTTGGAAGAGGTCGTAAAATTGACGCTGCCGATCCTAAAGTATGTGGAGATTG
>CAIVNT010000677.1 GCA_903907305.1 uncultured Ignavibacteriota bacterium | reverse complement strand
TAAAAAGAAAATTAAATGTTTTAAGCGTAATTATAATGAACAACGTTTAGTAAACGGGCAAAAAAAATGCTCTACTTATCCAGCAGTTCGCTCATCGTAAAGTCGAGAATTCCGTTGATCACTTGTTCCTGATGTTCTTTCGGAATCATGGGTGCCCGGTCCCTTATAAAAATGGAAACCACTCCATGCATCAAAGACCAAAGTGAGAAGCACGCGATCTGAGGATCTTTCGCTTTCAAGTATCCTTGATCGATACAATCAATAATGATGGATTGAAGAACTTCGTATGTATCTTTACCTAAATTCCAGTCCGCCGGAGATTCAAACGCCTTCATCGGAGCCCGCATGATGAACATCAGATCATACCATTCCTGGTTTTCCATTGCAAAATTCATATAGATCTTGCCGCACGCGCGAAGTTTTTCAGCAGGATTTTTGATCGCAGAAAGCACTTGTTGACGTTTGAAGAGATCACGAAAACCTAATTCCTGCAATGCACAGAGGATCGTATCCTTATCAGCAAAATAGAGATACACCGTAGCCGGACTGTATTCGATCTCCTCGGCAATACGGCGGATCGTTACATGCTCGAAACCCTCTTTGATAAAGAGTTTCTTCGCAGCGGCAAGGATCATCTCCCGCATCTCGTGTTTTTCACGTTCTTTTCGTTCAGCTGAGCCCATGGCATTCTTTTTTGTGAACAACGTTTAGTAACTAAACAAAGATATATAATATTTGATCATCTGTCAAGAATTTTTTTGGATAGGAAATCACTAAGGAAAATATGTTGGAAAATAACTGTGAACACTACGTTTATGAAAATTTTGTGTCGTTGTGTTTTCATGGTATGTTTTTATCATCCTGAACAAAATCCCCCTTGTAATTTTCGTATCTTAGTACATGACATCAAATTATTTTACACTATACCATATTGCCGCCCTGCTGCACAAACAATTCGCAAAGACGGTCATCGCTCAGGTCTATTCGCAGGAAAAGAATACACTTTCCCTTCTTCTCTACACTCCCGATCCGCACACGATCACCATCTCCTGCAATTCCAGAGATAATTTTGTGACCGCAAAGAACGGAGAGAACCGTTCGCGGACGAATTCCGTAGATCTGTTTCCCGAACTCGTGGACAAACATATCGAGTCTTTCTATCTAAGCATGACGGACAGGATCATCTATATCAAAACAACCGGTGAAGAGTGGATCTGTATTGAGATGTTTGCGTCGAAAGCGAATGTTCTGCTCTGTAATGCTGAAGGAAAAATACTTGATGCATTCCTGAAAAAAAAAGAGATCCAAAGCGAGATCCGTCAAATACAGTTGAAACAGCATCCCATTGGGCTCAAGGAGTGTCTTCCGTCGTTGGATGTTTTTTCGCAGACATTTCAAAGCAACGGCGATCCTGTCCGGTCATTGAAAGGTGCGCTTCCTAAACTCGGTTCGATCCTCGCCGAAGAAGCGATCGTCCGGTCGAAAGTGAAAGAACAACAACAGGAACAATCCGAACGAACAACAGCGGTGTATTCTGCTGCAAAAGAGATCATGCAGCAGCTGCTGGCGATCGGCCCGGTGGAACCGATCATCTATTTTGACGAGCGGAATCCGTACTGCTTTTCGGCGATACCGCTCCGGCATCTTTCGCAGCTTCGCTCGGAAACTCTTCCCGACCTTTTTACGGGAATACAAAAATTCATCAGCTTCGAACGCTCATCGCAAAGTTTCATCCACAAGAAAAAAGAGATCACTTCGTGGCTGACAAAAGAATCCGAAAAGGCTTCGCGCACTATCGTCTCCGTGGAAAACGAACTTGCAGAATCGGCACGTGCGGAACAATACGAACTGTTCGGAAATCTGATCATGGCTCATCTTCCGACGCTGGTCAAGGGGGTGAAGTCTGTTGATGTTGAGAATACGTTCTCGCAGAACGAACTCATCACCATCCCGCTGGAACCGACGATGACACCGCAGAAGAATGCCGAACGGTATTTTGAAAAAGCAAAAAAATCAAAGACGGCAAAGGAAGAATCCCGTCAGAGACTGACAACTCTAAAACAAAGATTGACATCGGTAAACGATCTATTAGAGAAATCTAAGAGCATCACCGAGAGTAATTCACTCAAAAATTTCATACAATCGTATGGGGAAATGGTCAAAGAACTCGGATATATGACGGACAAAGAACAGGAAGAACTTCCACCATTTAAGATTTTTGCTGTCGAAGGCGGCTTCACCGTTTATGCCGGTAAGAACAGTGTTAACAACGACTTGCTGACATTCCGATATGCCAAACCGAACGACCTGTGGTTCCATGCTCGCGGTTCCAGCGGTTCACATGTCGTCTTAAAACTCGGCACGGGTGAAGGAACGCCGACAAAAAAAGCGGTGGAACAAGCCGCATCCATTGCTGCATATTACAGCAAAATGAAGAACGCCAAGCATGTTCCGGTGGCTATGACGGAACGGAAATATATCCACAAGCCGAAAGGTGCTCCAGCAGGAACTGTTGCGCTTGATAAAGAAAAAGTTATATTTGTTCAGCCGTTGTTACCCGAAAACAAGTGATTTTTTATGGCAATCAAGATTCTTGTCGTTGATGACGACAATTACATTCGTTCTTTCCTCCAAAAGCGTCTGACCGCTCTCGGATATGATGTCCATCTCGCCGAGAACGGTGAGCATGGTCTTCAGGTCGCGGAAGAGGAACGTCCGCATCTGATCATTTCTGACTGGATGATGCCGAAGATGGACGGAACGGAATTCTGTCGCCGCATTAAGGAACATGCGGACCTGAAATACGCATACTTCATTCTGCTGACCGCACGAGATTCCGCCGAAGATAAGATTGAAGGAATGGAACAAGGGGCGGACGATTTCATGACCAAGCCGTTCAACGACAAAGAACTCGTTGCACGTGTGAACGTCGGTCTGCGCATCACAGCCCTGCAGCAGGAACTCTCCAAATTTCAGCATCAGAAGGCGGTCACCGAACTGGCGATCACCGTCGGACATGAAATCAACAATCCTCTCGGCATTATCATGCTTACACTGCAGGTGATGAAGAAGAAGATCGGCACTCCGCGTGAAATTGAATTGAAGCAGGATATCGAAACGATGATGGCGAACGGTCACCGTCTGGCAGACATCGTCAAGAAACTCTCATCGCTTGAAGATCCGCAGTTCAAACCGTATTTGAAGAACTCTGAAACACACATGCTTGACCTGACCGGTAAGCCGTAACCGTTCATTCGTTAATCATAATTCCCACTTCCGGTTTCCTATTCATCCTTTTCAATCGTATCTTACTCCATTCACGATCGATCATGGAACGGATGAGATCTCTCCCTTTTCTTTTATTGCTGCTTTCTGTTTCCGGAACACTCCGTTCTCAGGGTCCCTATTACTTTTATCACGGTAAGGATTACGGTTCCGAATCGCTGGTCAACCCCGGTTCGCTTATCATCAATTCAGGTCTCGATATTCTCCAGTCAGCCACGCACTCGCGGCAGCTTTCTACGATCAATTTTCGTACAGGTGTACGCAATGTCTTTGATAATCTGAAGGATCCGTTTACACAGATCAACAAGTTCGGCTGGAACAAATTCATCGGACAGGAGGTCTTCCCGACAAGTCTCTCCCTGGAAAAAGCACAGTGGTTCCCGAATTATACGCTGCATCTTATCGGCGGCGGTGTTGACTACCGCATGATGTCGGAATGGTATGCATACCGGCAGTTCCCTTTTCCATCCCTCTTCGCAGGACTCACCGTCGCTACGTATCACTTCGTCAACGAAGCGGTGGAAAACGATCTGTTCGTTGGACCAAATGTCGATCCGATCGCCGATGTGTATCTCTTCGACATCGGCGGTGTAATTCTTTTTTCTTCGGATGCCGTCGCCGAATTCTTTAGTTCCACGTTGAACACAACCACCTGGTCCGGTCAGCCGGCATGGAATCCCGAATTCAATACTCTTGAAAACCACGGGCAATACTATGTGATGCGCTACAAACTTCCGTTCGCACCCACTACAAGTCTGTTCTATCATTTCGGAGACAATGGATTATTCGGACTTTCCTTTTTACAGAAGAATAAAGAAAGCATCACCGTGGCCGTCGGCGCAACACAAAAACAGCTCCGCACTACCGATGTGACCAACGGCGCCAGAACCGTCAGCGTTACGCTTGGTTGGATGGCGGGGGTCTATTATGACAGAGATAATTCTTTGTTGTTTTCCGTGATGGCATCAAACAGGATCAATGAAAAGCTCCGCGTAAATCTTTATCCCGGAGTGATCGATCTGTGGGGATTCTCGCCGGGACTCTTTGCGGCGCTGGGAAACCGCAGTCAATTCATCGCAGGATTTTCGGTACAATATTCGCCGATAGGATTGGCATATCGGAATAAAATGTAATAAGTTATTTTTATCGTTTAAGTACATGTCATTGCGAGACAATCCCTGCCAACGGTATCACTTTGTTATTGATGGGAGTCGATGGATTGTCGAAGCAATCTTTCGTTTGTCATTAAAAGATTGGTTCGTCGCGACGCTGATTGCGCCGCTCCTCGCAATGACCCACACAAAGCTTTTATCAAGAGAATCCATCATGACCAACCTTAAAGAAAAGATCGTTTTTGTCACCGGTGCCTCTTCCGGAATTGGAAGATCCACTGCGGTACAATTTGCAAAACTCGGTGCACACATCCTTATCTGTGCGCGCAGAGACGATAAAATACAGACGCTTGCCAAAGAATTGGGTTCATCGTACGGAGTGAAGGCGCATGCATTCACGCTGGATGTCCGGAATCAGAAAGAAGTAGAAAATTGCCTGAGCGGACTACCCGATGAATGGAAATGCATCTCAGTGCTTGTGAACAATGCCGGTCTTTCGCGCGGATTGGATAATCTTCAGGATGCAAAGATCGAAGATTGGGATGAGATGATCGACACGAATGTGAAAGGTGTCCTCTATATCACCCGCGCAGTACTTCCCGGAATGATTGCTCGGAACGAAGGACATGTGATCAACATCGGTTCCGTTGCCGGTCACTGGACATATCCGAAAGGAAATGTGTATGCTGCCACAAAGTTTGCGGTGAACGCTTTGTCGCAAGGTCTAAAGATGGATCTGCTCGGAACTCCTATCCGCGTCACGTCGATCGATCCCGGTTTGGTCGAGACGGAATTCAGCGTTGTCCGTTTCCGCGGGGACAGCGAGCGTGCACAGAAAGTGTACGAAGGACTTTCACCGCTCACACCGGACGACATTGCCGAATCGATCGTCTGGGCAGCAACACGTCCCGCTCATGTGAATGTGAACAATATTGTATTGATGACGACAGATCAGTCCGCGCCAACTATGGTCCACAGGAAGAGCAGTTGACAATTGAGAATTCATAATGGACAATGAAGAGCAAAAGCAAACCACTGAGCCACTGAGCACACAGAGAAGAGCAGTTGAGAATGAAGAGCAAAAAAGAAGACCACGGAGCCGCTGAGGGCACAGAGAAGAGCAGTTAAGAATGAAGAACAAAAAAGAAGACCATGGAGCCACTGAGGGCACAGAGAAG
>CAIVNT010000676.1 GCA_903907305.1 uncultured Ignavibacteriota bacterium | reverse complement strand
GAAGTCACCGCGCTTTGTGTGATGGACAAATTCGGCAATATCGGATTTCCCGCACTCTTTTTAATGATGATCGGGAAAGTGTAGAAATTGTTATCCTTATAGATCTCTCTGATGGTCGTATCTGGATCGATGCTGAGTTGGATATTCCGTTTGCCGTTGCCGAGAGAGGTATTATATTGTGATGTAATCTCTTTATAACTATCCGCCGGCACGGAATCGATCGTTTGCACATTGATCTGCTCAACATAATTATTATCCCAGATGGATGATAATTTTAACGGGATATTCTTTGCCGTCGCACCTCCCGCGTTGTAAATACGGTATTTCAGCAGCACTTTCCCCCCTTGAACAACCGTATCCGACGAAACGATCTCGGCACCTTGAACATTGTTATTCATCTGGTAAGCTTTGAATACCTGATAATTCGTCCCCAACTCCGGCAGCATCTTATAGTTCACGGCGAGAGAGGAAAGTCTTGGTGATGATTTATCCGTCCCGGCATTAAGGTTGCCGAACAACTTGATGGTCGGATAGATTGATGCATTGACAGTCGAAACGTCAAGCAGTGTATCGATCGGGATATTCTTCTGCAATGTATCGGCGGTTTGATCATTTCGGATACCAATGACTCCAAGGGAAATATTACCGCCGTTTGAAGCGGAATATTTTGTTTCGATGCTGTTCCATGCCGCTACCGGGCCAATGGCCTCCGTCGTGAACGTTCCGGCAGTATTCGGTATCTTGAACACAGTATCGATCTGTACCCTCCCGGTTGTTCCAATCGCCCTGCTGAATTGTTCCTTCACGGTCCCCGCCAGAGCACCTTTCCGTCCTATGATCGTCCACGAGTATGTGTTTGTCAAACTGTCAATATATCTGCTTCCCAACAACTTAATGCTGTTTTTGATCTTCGCTGTAAGATTTGAAAACCCGTCACTGGACACAGCGATCACCACAAGATATTTCCCGCTGAGCGTATCGAGGAAGTTTTCGTAGTTTGTGATCACCGCACCGCCGGATGACACGGCAAATCGTGTGTAATAGACAAAACTATATGTTGCCGTATCAAATAGTGCTATATGATGCCCGGTAAGGTTGCTGGACGGCGGAATATTTTGTCCATCTCTGGTAATGACCGCTGTTGCACCCGCATTTGCGCCCGCAGAGATCGAGGTGATGGCAATTTTTGTCGTATCCAAAGCAATAATATTTTGATAATAATTTGTATTGACACGCTGAAGTCTTTTAAACGAATACTCGTCATTGAACAAAATATTTTTTTTGGTGCCGCTGAAATAGGAATAATTCAATCCATCTGCAGCCAACGAGTCAAATCTCGTCTTGATCCATATCCGCTTATTTGAAAAGGTCGGAGGCAATGTGAACCGTGAAATAAATGTATCTAATGGAACAATATAATCCTGTTTGGCACCATACTCTTCCGTGAGGCTGACCGATAGTGTGAAAGCGGAACTGGCCGGTTTGACACTTGGATTCAGCAATTCGATCGTACCGTCCGTTTGCTGTGAATGGACCGATATTCCGACATTTCTGATAGAACTGCTGGCCACAAGGAATTTCACCGTTTGTACGTTATCATTTTCATATAATTCATCGAATTGATTCGGTTGATCCAAAGTTACGGTAAGGGTATGCTCCCCCGGCTTATTTTTTGCCGGAACTGTGATCCGCACAGTATCGGTATAGAGAGGAATAAGTGTCCTGATATTCCATTGTGATATAACAATTCCACGGTATTCATACTTTACCGTTACAGTCACAGAATCATTCGGAGCTTTCCCAAGATTATAGAATGGGATCAGTAATGATATACTGTCGTCGGATTCCGTCGGTAGTTCGGGCGTCATTGTTGTAACGGACTTGGTGAAAGAAAAATTCGGTTTTGTCGGCATCGGTAATTTCACTATCGGATCACCCATGAGAGAATTTGTCAGAGTAAAAAGCCGATATGATCCGGTGGCCCCGAATGTTTTCATGAAATCAATCTTTGCAAGCCGATGACTCTCCCCGATCGATACCGAAGTATCGACCAAAAGCTTCTTGTAAAATGTAGAAGGGAATGAATATGCCGTTGACGTGAATCCGAGAGATGAATTTCCAATATACGCGATCGATTGTCCTTTGGTATCGATAAGGAATATCTCGGAAAACGAAAGCACATTT
>CAIVNT010000675.1 GCA_903907305.1 uncultured Ignavibacteriota bacterium | reverse complement strand
GCACCGATCGTTGCTGCATTAATATAGGTAATTCCGGACTGAATATCACGTATCGCCGTGAACGCTTTGTTCACATCCGAAGTAAACACACTGGAGGAAAGACCATATTCGGTGTTATTGAGGATACGGATCGCATCGTCAAAGTCCTTTGCGCGGATCACAGACAGCACCGGTCCAAAGATCTCCTCTTTTGCAAGACGCATCTCTGGAGTGACATCACCGAAAATTGTCGGCTGATGGAACCAGCCTTTTGCAAGCGCCCCTTCAGTTGCAATGTTTCCGCCTGCAACGAGTTTTGCTCCTTCTTTCTTTCCGATCTCAACATATTCCTGTACGGACTTACGTTGACTTTCGTTCACGCAGGGACCGACCTGAGAATCCGGCAGAAGTCCGTCGCCGAGTTTCAACTTATTTGTGCGGTCAATGAGCATGGCCATGAATTTGTCATACACTGAATCTTCAACGATCAAACGGCTTGTAGCTGTGCAGCGCTGTCCTGTTGTACCGAACGCGCCCCAGAGAACTGCTTCGAGTGCAAGATCAAGATCAGCATCCGCGAGGACGATCTGAGCATTCTTTCCGCCGAGTTCCAGCGAAACGCGTTTCAACGTCTCCGCCGAATCACGGGTGATCTGTTTACCAACGCCGGTGGAACCGGTGAACGATATCAGATCCACATCAGGATGTCCGGTGATTGCATTACCCACTTCAGTTCCGCCGCCGTGAACGATATTCACAACGCCGTCGGGAAGTCCTGCTTCCATCATGATCTCAACGAGCAGAGCCGCGGTCAACGGAGTGTCGGTCGCCGGTTTGAAAACGCAGGTGTTGCCGGAAAGAATTGCGGGAAACATTTTCCACGTGGGAATTGCCATCGGAAAATTCCACGGTGTGATGATGCCGGCAACACCGATTGGAACACGGATAGCCATGGCAAATTTGTTCGGGAGTTCGGAAGGAACGGTGTGACCGAACAGACGGCGGCCCTCAACGGATGCGTAGTATGCCGTATCAATACCTTCCTGAACATCGCCGCGTGTTTCAGCAAGGACCTTTCCCATTTCGCGCGTCATTTCGCGTGCGATCTCTTCTTTCCGCTTCACCATCAGGTCACCGATCGCGCGCATGATATCCCCTCGTTTCGGCGCGGGAACCAGACGCCATTTTTCAAATGCCGCACGGGCGGCTTTTACTGCTGCATCGACATCTTCTTTGCCGGATTTCGGGAAGATACCGACAACTTCTTCCCAGTTTGCGGGATTGCGGTTCTCGAACGTTCTACCGGATACTGCGTCGACCCATTGTCCATTGATAAGATTTTGAAATTTGCGTACCATATGATCCCTTTTTCATTTAGATGAGAATAATTATTCCAAGCCAACTCTTTTAAATATATAATCCACATTACTCAGACTTTTTTTCGGATCGAATGCTTCATCCAGATCAGCATCCGAAAGAATGGCAGAGATCTCCGGTTCCGCCTTCAGTATTTCTTTGAAATTCTTTTTTGACTTCCACACATCCATCGCATGCTTCTGCACCAATCGATATGCATCCTCGCGCTTCATTCCCTTTTTTGCGAGAGCAAGCAGTACCGGCTGCGAATAGAGAAGTCCATGCGTGATCTCAAGATTTTGCTTCATATTCTCGGGATACACAAGCAGTTTGTCGATAATGTTCGTGAACTTTGTCAGCATATGATCGAGCGTGATGCAGGAGTCCGGAACGATCACCCGTTCAACGGATGAATGCGAGATATCCCTTTCATGCCAGAGCGCAACATTCTCGAGTGCTGCTTGAGCGTTGCCGCGGAGAAGACGTGCGAGACCCGAGATTTGTTCGCACGTGATGGGATTCCGTTTGTGCGGCATTGCTGATGAACCTTTTTGTTTCTCGGAAAAATATTCTTCCGCTTCGAGCACTTCCGTCCTTTGAAGATGGCGGATCTCCGTTGCAAACTTATCCAGCGAACTGCCGATCACCGCGACTGTCGTCAGATATTCTGCATGGCGGTCACGCTGTATCACCTGAGTGGAAACAGGAGCCGGTTTCAATCCGAGTTTACCGCAGACATATTCCTCTACCTCAGGACTCAGATGAGCAAATGTTCCAACGGCACCCGAGATCTGTCCCACGGAGATTGTATCGATCGCCGATTGCATCCGTGTGATATTTCTTTTGGTCTCTTCATACCACAAAGCAAGTTTCAGTCCAAACGTCGTCGGTTCCGCATGGATACCGTGCGAACGACCAATCATAACGGTCATTTTAAACTCTTTTGCGCGCCGGGCAAGCACATCGCGAAGCGCGATGAGATCTTTCAGAAGAATTTCTCCCGCCTGTTTCATCTGCACAGAAAGTGCAGTATCAACCACATCGGAAGATGTCATACCGAGATGGATGAACCGTGAATCCGGTCCGACAGACTCACCGACGCTTGTCAGGAACGCAATGATGTCATGCTTTACTTCCGCTTCGATCTGATTGATCCGTTCAACATCGAACTTTGCTCTTTCACGGATCGTTTTCACGGATTCTTTCGGAACAGCACCGAGTTCCGCCTGCGCTTCACAGGCAAGCAGTTCGATCTCCAGCCATATTGCATAGCGGTTATCATCAGTGAAGATATTTCCCATTTCGGGACGCGTATATCGTGCGATCATTGTTTCTGCTTCTCTAAAGTAAGTTCATAGCTGATAATTTTTTTGTCGCGGTAGACTTTGATCTTCCACGTATCCCCTGCTCTGCTTTCCTGCATGATGCTCATCATACTATCGTTGTTAATAATCCGTTCGCCGTTGAGTTCCACGATGATGTCGGCGACGAGAATGCCTGCCTTTTCTGCTGGGCTGTTCTTCTGCACATCACTGACAATGACTCCCTGCGCCTGCTTCAATCCAAAATAACGGGCGATCTGCACATCCACGGGCCGCACATCCAACCCGGTCCAGAAATTTCGTTCCACTTTCCCTTTGGACCGTAATTCATCAACGATCGATTTCACACGATTGATCGGAAGCGCAAATCCGTATCCGATGTATGCCTGCGAAACCCCGCCAGTATAGATGAGCGTGTTGATGCCGATAACTTCGCCGATGCTGTTCACGAGCGGACCGCCGCTGTTGCCGGAATTGATCACGGCATCGGTCTGCAGCAGACCGCGGTACGATCTATTATTATCCACACTCAGATTCATACCTTTCGCACTGATCACTCCGACGGTGACGATCGGTTTGTCGATATTATCAAACAGTCCAAACGGATTTCCGAACGCGATCACCCATTCACCGATGAGAACGTCATCAGAATTTCCAAGGGCAACGAAAGGGAATTTTTCTCCTTTTTCAGGAGTCAGTTTCAGCAGGCAAATATCGGACACAAGATCGGTCCCGATGATCGTCGCCTGATATTTCTTTCCGTTTGTCATGGTCACGGTGATCTCTTTGGCATTACCCGCAACATGATCATTCGTCAATACATATCCATCCTGAGAGATAATGAATCCCGATCCCAGTCCCTTCACTTCCTGCTTGTAGTTTCTATTCCCGAAGAATTGATTGAAGAACGGATCGTTCCCGAAATAATTGGAGAATGGATCCCGATATTCTCTGACTTCCGTAACGTTGATACCGACAACAGAGGAACTAACGGATTCAACAGTCTTGGTGATGGCATTTTGACGCGAGGATGAAATATCGTCGCTCACATTTTGAGCGGCAACAAATGAACT
>CAIVNT010000674.1 GCA_903907305.1 uncultured Ignavibacteriota bacterium | reverse complement strand
TTCCATGTAATTTTGAATGTTCATGCATGCTTTAAAATACTAATCCCCGGCACATCGCTGCACCGGGGATTGGTAGTCCACCTTAGAATATAATGCACAGTGTTCTGTGTGCACCTACCCCTTAGCCAAAGAGCGTGGCGGGATTGTTGCATTGCTAAATTGCTAAAACGGGCGGAGGAACCCGCCATGAAGCCGGCGGGTAAACCGTCCGCCCAACCTTTATTATCGGTAAAAATCACCCGAATCCGTCTGATCTGCGATCTATCGATGCAAAGGGCGGACAAGAGTCCCCGCCTGACCGATAAATATTTTTTTCATCAGTCGGGCAGGCGCCCTTACATTAGATTATTTAAGAAGCACCATCCGTTTAGTGTCATTGAATGATGCCGATTGGATCCTGTAAAAATAAACGCCGCTGGTTAATCCTTGCGCATTCCATTCTTTATGATATGAACCTGCCGGCATTTGTTCATTCACGATCGTTGCGACTACCCTTCCGACAAGGTCATATATTTTGATCGAAACAAAGGATTGTTCCCTCACAATGAACGAGATCGTTGTGGACGGATTGAAAGGATTCGGATAATTTTGCCCCAATTTCCATGAACCGGGAACGGTTGACGGATCATCCTGCTGCACACTCAGCACCTGTCCCGTAAAATACTTGTTCGCAAGATTGAATGCAGCCGGTCCGATCTTCATACCGATGAAGCGTCCCGGAATATCATCGATCGGCGGATGGATCCCTCCCCAAATTCTGGAGAGACTGCACTGGTCGGATGCATCGCGGTATGTGGCCCATTGTAATGTCACATCGACACTCGGACCTTCCTCAAACACAAGATATTCATTTTTCTTCGCATGAAATTCTCCCATTCCTCCCGGGAAATATTCATCTCCGGTCAGCATCGTCATGATCTCGGCAGCAGTCCTGGAATATGTCGAGTGTCCGGAGATATAACCCGCGAATGGCGGAGTGACGAACGAAGGACGCTGATAGGGCCACCAGTCCCCGGCAAGGATCCATCCCACTCCTGCCGTATTCACTTTCGGATCTTTGATGTAGTAATGTCCGCGCCACGTGTATAATTTTATCTTACCTACATTCTTATTTCCTTCTCCTGCAAGCGAATCTCCCGCTTTCACCAATTCCACCAATCCCGGCACAAGAGGAATTCCTGCTTTCGAATAATTCGGAAGTGTGGAATCGGAACATTGTCCTTTTCCCGCCATATAACGGATAGCAGAGATGGGACGGACATAATCATACCATCCTTTGATTCCCCATGCAGTGATCGCCGCATCGTGCATCGCTCCGCCGAGAATGAAATACGTTTTCACATCCCATTCAAGATCATCGACCACCGGTCCTGTTCCGCCGAAGCGTTTTTGGAATCCGGGATAGTCGTCGACATAATTTAAAATTGTAAACCAATGTCCCGGCGGGGTTTCGGATGACGGTCCATCAGCCCAGAATTCCGCGAGTACTCGCGTGAAATCTCCGCGCGGTACGATCTGCGGCGCATACGGCTGCCCTGTCTTAGGATTGACAGTTCTTCCTTTTCCGATATCGCCGCCGTTCTTCACATTGTAAAAGGCTCTCAATTCAGCATTGGTTTTCGGCAGCTGCGCGATATTTCCGATCGATGCCGGTGAAATATCAACTTTGACACTGTCCGAGGGATCAAGATGCGACTGCCAAATGGAGACCATAGAAAATGCCCATTTATAGAGATCGGTCGATTCACCAGTCGGATTCAATGTGTCAAGCAGCGCAGGCATTCCCGGATCGTGATACACAATGTAATCATTCGCACCGCGGTGGAAGACCGTTTTATCACTATTCGTCATTGCAAACGGAGTGACATTTCCCCATTCAGGACAAAGAAACGGAGGAGTTTTCACCGGGATAGGATTTCCATTCTGATCGATAAATGTGCCGACTGTGATCGGCTGCCAACGGTTAGGATCAACAATGGATGAATCGCCAAACTTCACCGGATCGATTGGAGGGTTGGATGGTTTATAGAAGGCATTCCCGAAATCGAACAATTCATTCGAACCGTCCTGTACGCCGAAATCGATCATTTTTTGTGCAATATAATTCCCTAACGCTGCAGGTGATCCTGTGGAATAATCAGTCGACGTTTTCAGTGTATCGTATCCCAGCATAATAAAGATCGAATCGAACCTGGCTTTTGCTGCTTTTGCAGCGGGGGAAAATTTATACCGATATACTAACAGACGGTACGCCGTATAACTGATCGCTTCTTCACGTGCAGCTTGTATATTTGGCGGAACAGGAATTCCGTTGAACGGAATGTGAAAGCCCCCCACCGTTCGACCTAAGAAGAATGGTTTTACAGTATTGTCATATACCGCCCAAGCATCATACATCGCCGCGGTGATGTGGAAGAGATTGCGCGCCTGCACAGGTGGACGGGCAAGATCTTTTCGTATCGCCTGGATCATCGCTTCGTTCCACTCTCTCGCAACAGAATGCTTCGCTTCAGTGACGGAGGAAACGAACGACAAGACCACCAATAGGCAGAGCAGCTTCATACAATATTCTTTCATGTCTATCACCATTGAGTAAAAAAGATAACACTTTGATTCAAATATAAGATAATTTGGTATACATTTGCCAAGACTTTAAGAATCGGTAAATGTTGGAAGATATTTTTTTTATTTCAAAAGAACCATCCTTTTTACAAAGCTCTCATTTCCCGTCAGTAACCGATAAATATATATTCCGCTGGGTAATGTTGCGGCATTGAACCGTACTGAATAATTTCCGGCCCGTTGTTTTCCGTTCACCAACGTCTCAACCTCTTTTCCCAGCACATCATACACCTTTAACACAACATATTCACTTGTCAAATCTTTAAGAGTTGGTGAGTGTTGACGGACAGTATAATCAATAGTCGTGGATGGATTGAACGGATTAGGATAATTCTGCTGCAGTAATGAGACCAACGGTATCGCCGGTTCTTTAGAATCCGTCACCCTGGTGACGAGAGTGTTTCCTTCTATCAGATGATAATTTTTATTGACCGTCACATTCACAAACGTTTGTATCGATTTCGCCGACCAGACGACCTGCAGCGTATCGATCTGCGAAACATTCCCCATCCCAAAATGAAGCCACTGTGCCATTTGCGAAGAGTAACTGCTGCCGGCGGTAACAGTGCGTAACTGCGTCTTCCCTCCGGCAACTGCACGGACCTTCACACCTACGGCCATTCGGTTGACGGTTGTTCCGGACAAAGAGAGTTTGATCCAGTTCCCAGTTTTATTTTTTGTGTTATATAAAAGTTTGTTGTTCCCGTCATTCGCGGCAGCAATAAGATCCAGATATCCGTCATTATTAAAATCGCCGTACGCCAATCCATAGAATGAATATGGATAATTCAATCCATACGCCAAAGCCATGTCTGTGTATTTGCCATTGTTGTTTTCATAA
>CAIVNT010000673.1 GCA_903907305.1 uncultured Ignavibacteriota bacterium | reverse complement strand
TGACGGAAACGGCCTTGCTTTCCTTTCAGCATATCGGAAAGGGATTTCAACGCACGATTGTTGTCGCTGCGGACAGCATTGTTACGGCGTGAGTTGTCGAACAATGAATCGACCGCTTCCTGCAGCATGCGTTTTTCGTTACGCAGAATGACTTCAGGAGCCTTGATATCGATCAAACGTTTCAAACGGTTGTTGCGGATAATCACGCGGCGATACAGGTCGTTAAGATCGGATGTCGCAAAACGTCCGCCTTCAAGCGGAACAAGAGGACGAAGTTCCGGAGGAATAATCGGGATGACATCGAGCACCATCCAGTCCGGCTTGTTTGCCGGTCCGCCTTCGCGTTCACGGAAAGCTTCAATCACGCGCAGACGTTTCAAATGGTCCTGCTTCTTCTGCTGGGATGTCTCAACGCGCAATTGTGCGCGGAGCTCTGCAGAGAGAATTTCCACGTCAACTTTTTTCAACAGATCTTTAATTGCTTCGCCGCCGATCTTTGCCACAAATTTCTTTTGATCATCGTCTTCAAGATCCTGATTCTTTTCGGGAAGCGATGAAAGAATTTCGAAGTATTGATCTTCTGTGATAAGATCTTTCTGCTGCAATCCGGTGGTGCCGGGATTCGTCACAACATACGATTCATAATAGACGATCTTTTCAAGGTCCTTATTACTGATGCCAAGAATGTAGCTGATCTTGCTCGGCAGTGAACGGAAATACCAGATATGTACAATGGGGACGGCAAGTGCAATGTGTCCCATACGCTCGCGACGAACACTTTTCTGCGTGACTTCTACACCGCAACGGTCGCAGATGATGCCTTTATAACGGATACGTTTGTATTTACCGCAGTAACATTCCCAATCCCGCGTCGGTCCGAAGATGCGTTCGCAGAAGAGACCATCACGTTCCGGACGGAACGACCGGTAATTGATCGTTTCCGGCTTGGTCACTTCACCATACGAACGGGTGAGAATGGCATCGGAGGATGCGAGACTGATGCTGATCCTTGAGAATACTTTGTTAGGCTTGCTTTCATTTGAGCGGAACATAGATTCTACTCTCCATATTTATAGTTGATGAACGGAATATTCCGTTCATCAATTCATGTCTTAATCGATTTTAACTTCCAGACCGAGCCCCTGCAGTTCGCGAACGAGCACGTTGAACGATTCCGGGATATTCGCTTCCGGCTGATTATCGCCCTTTACGATCGCTTCGTAGACCTTGGCACGTCCCATCACGTCGTCGGATTTCACGGTCAGCATTTCCTGCAGAACGTGAGCGGCGCCGTATGCCTGAAGTGCCCATACTTCCATTTCTCCGAATCTCTGACCGCCGAACTGCGCTTTACCGCCGAGTGGCTGCTGAGTAATCAAGGAGTACGGTCCAATGGACCGAGCATGGATCTTATCATCGACCAAGTGTGACAGTTTGAGCATATAGATCTGTCCAACGGTCACCTGCTGATCGAATGTTTCTCCGGTGCGTCCATCGAGCAATGTGCTTTTGGAATCGACATTCAGATTCGCTTTTTTCAGTTCTTCCTGAACATCTTCCCAGCTTGCACCATCGAAGATTGGTGTCGCATATCTGATCCCGAGTGCTTTTCCCGCCCAGCCGAGTGCGGTCTCAAACAACTGACCAATGTTCATACGGGAAGGAACGCCCAACGGATTTAAGACGATATCGACCGAACGACCGTCCGGAAGGAAAGGCATATCCTCGGCGGGAACGACTGCTGCAACGACACCTTTGTTACCGTGACGTCCTGCCATCTTATCTCCGACGGAGAGTTTGCGTTTTTTCGCAACATATACTTTCGCGAGCTGAACGATTCCAGGCGGCAATTCATCGCCGATAGTGATCTTGTTCTTCTCATGCTTGAATGCCTCTTCGATGTGATTGAGTGTGTCGAAATAGTTCTGGAAGATCTTCTCGATCAGATTGTTCTTCCGTTTCTCATCGACCCAATCATTCTTGGGATCCAGTTTGTCAAGTTTATCATATCCAACGAATGTTTCCATCTTGAATTGTGTTCCGCTGCGAAACACCATATCACCGTCAAGATTTCTTACGCCGGCAGATTTATCTCCGTCAAGCAAGAGGCCAAGTTTACGTCCGAGTTTTTCATAATGTGTATCAATATTATGCTTATGCGTCTTATCGAGAAGGTCGAGACGTTTCTTATCTTCTTTTTTCGTGTCCGCATCTTTTTTCTTACGGCTGAACAGTTTCGTCGAGATGACGATACCTTTCATACCTGGCGGCGCTTTCAGTGAAGCATCTTTCACATCGC
>CAIVNT010000672.1 GCA_903907305.1 uncultured Ignavibacteriota bacterium | reverse complement strand
GAAAACAAATAGGAATCCTTCGTTCTTTGGGTGCTTCTCAAAAGGATGTGAAACGCATCTTCCTTATCCAGGGAACGATTATTGCGTTGGTCGGGACGCTCTTGGGAAATATCTTTGGCTTTACTGTCTGCTGGATCCAACAGCAGTATGAATTCTTTTCCCTCCCTTCAACGATCTATTTTATGAAGACTGTGCCCATTTATTTTCAAGTTGAGAATTATTTGATCGTGTCCGGAATCAGTATCGTTCTCTGTATTGCTGCTTCGTATGTCCCTGCACGGCTTGCGGCAAAAATGGATCCGATCAAAGCGATACGATTGGGATAATGAACTATACATTTTACATAGCGAAGCGATACCTCCTGGCAAAGAAAGAGACCGGTTTCATCACCGTAATTTCATTGATTTCCATCCTTGGCGTGACTGTTGGTGTTGCTGCGCTTATCGTGGTGCTTTCTGTCTTCAACGGTTTTAACGGACTTGTCACAGAGATATTGGTTGGATTCGATCCGCATGTCCGCGTACAGATCAGGAAGGATGCAGACATCTCAGTCCAGAAATCATTAACAAAATATCTGGAGACGAAGAGGAACATCAAGGGAAAGTCGGCATTTGTTTCTGGAAAGGGAATGCTGATATCAAATAAAACAACAAAGGTCATCTTCATTCGCGGACTTGAAGTGGGTGCAATCGCAAATGTATCCGGTCTCAATCAAAGCATGGCCATCGGTTCAACGAATTTTTCTAAACATTCTCCGGAAGTAGTGATAGGGTATAGTCTCGCAGACAAACTTGGAATAGGAATGGATGATACATTATTCGTTGTTACTACAGCAGGGGTTCAAAACGCATTGACGGGAATTGCCCCTCCACAATTGTACAGCATGCGTGTGATCGGAATCTACGAAGCGAAGAACAAAGATTATGACGGACTATACGCATTTACCTCCCTCGAAACTGCTCAACAATTGTTTGCGACTGAAAAGATACAAGGGTATGATATTCGACTGAGTTCTATCGACGATTCAGATGATCTGGTCAATGAGTTGAGATCAACATTTGGTGAGACCGTTATTGTTCAGTCTTGGTACGATCTTCATAAGGATCTGTATTCGGTGATGCAAATAGAACGGTGGACGGCATTTATTATCCTTGCGCTGATTATTGCCGTTGCATCATTCAATTTACTCGGTTCATTGACGATGACAGTGATCGAAAAGACCCGCGATATCGGTATCCTGAAAGCGATGGGAGCTACTCAGCGTGACATCCGAAAGATCTTTCGGCTGGAAGGCATCATGGTTGGCATTGCCGGTTCATTGTTCGGACTTGGACTTGGTGCATTCATTTGCTGGATGCAGGTGACCTTCCAATTATTTGCTTTGGACACGAATGTTTACATCATTCCGGCAATACCAATTGAAATGAGAACAATGGATATGATCCTTGTTCCTTTATCCGCTATGGTGCTCTGTTCCTTAGCTGCATACTATCCATCTAAAAGAGCTGCACAGCTTCAACCTTCTGAAGCCGTTCGGTGGGAGTAACTATGATTCTGGAAGCAAAAAATATTAAGAAGTGGTATTCTACCGGTGACCAATCCAGACTGGATGTGTTGAAAGGTGTTTCTCTTTCTTTTGCACAAGGAGAAATCGTTGCGGTTGTCGGTCAGTCCGGAGCCGGGAAAAGCACACTGGTCCACCTTTTAGGACTCCTGGATAAACCGTCTGAGGGGGAGATTCTGTTTGAAGGCAAGAATGTCACTCAGTATAATGATGAACAAATTTCGAAAGTGAGGAATGAGAATATTGGTTTTGTTTTCCAATTTCACCATTTGTTGCCGGAATTCTCTGCACTCGAAAACGTGTTAATGCCCTCGTTTATCGCGGGAAAGAGTGGAAAATCGCAATCCGACCGTGCCAAAGTTCTATTGAATGACGTTGGAATGACCGATCGCGAAAGCCATAAACCGAGTGAAATGTCCGGTGGAGAACAACAACGAGTCGCTGTCGCCCGCGCGTTAATGAATTCGCCAAAAATTGTCTTTGCAGACGAACCGTCCGGTAATCTGGACGCAGATAATGCTGAAAACCTTCATAATCTGCTTTTTTCCCTCAGAGATAAGCACAATCAGTCATTTGTTATTGTTACACACAATAAAGATCTGGCTAATCGAGCTGACCGCATCATTACTCTGGCGAATGGTGTCATCGTCTAAATCAGATCTCATCTTGACTTCCCGGTGTATTCTTGTTATATTAGCACTCGAACTACGAGAGTGCTAAATTATAAACTCTCATAACTAGCTATAAATCAACATGTTATAAGGAGGTTCCATGAACATTCATCCATTATCCGATCGTATTGTTATTAAACCGGCTGAAGCTGAAGAAAAAACCAAGGGTGGTTTATTCCTTCCTGATACAGCAAAAGAAAAACCGGTCTGGGGAGAAGTAATAGCGGCAGGCCCAGGAAAAACAACGGAAGAAGGCAAAAAAATTCCGATGGAAGTCAAAGT
>CAIVNT010000671.1 GCA_903907305.1 uncultured Ignavibacteriota bacterium | reverse complement strand
TGAGGATTGAAATGGATGTAGTGGACTAAACGGGCAAAATATATTTCCGAAGTGATTTCGATCCTTCTAAAGTTCTTTTCAAACAAAGACCCCGACCGAGCATACACTTTATTAATCGATTTTGTATAGGCGTTGAAAAGATTTGAAAAAGCTTTTGATGGAATATTAACACCTTCCAGGTCTTCAAGACCTGGAAGGTGTTCCTTTATCCTGACAAGAAGATGAAAATGGTTCTTCATCAAACAAAATGCGAATGTTTCTGCTATTGGATCGATGTGATGTGCATAGAGTTTTAAGAAATAATCGTAGTTCTTTTCTTCTTTGAAAAGATCCTCACGGTTATTTCCTCTATTATAAATATGATAGTATTTCCCGTATTCGAGCATATTGTTACGATAAACACTTGCCAAGTCTTAAAGACTTGGCAAGTATTTAAATAATAATTGTCAAAACAAATCCATCTGATCCGTCTGCTTCCCTACGAACTTATCCTTGCTCAGGCGGTATTCTTTCTCATTGAAATGATATTTACGGCAGGTCAATTCGAACAACTGCGAAATGGAATCTGCGATCTCTCCCGTGCCGCTCATGCGTTTGCCGAATTCTGCGGAGTTCATCTTCCCTTCACGAACATCCTTGATACGGTTGATCACCTTGTCCGCTCGGTCGGGATATTCCCGCTTGAGCCATTCAACAAAAAGGTCCTTCACAGCGAACGGCAGACGCACCATCGTATAGAAGGCGAATGTTGCACCATGTTCGCTCGCCCGTTTGAGGATCGCCGGCATCTCGCTGTCATTCAGTCCCGGAATGACAGGTGCAAGACTCACACCAACATTGATACCTGCCTTCGCCAGTGCTTCGATCGCCTTCAGTTTCTGTTCCGGTGATGAAGTACGCGGTTCCATGGAACGCTGCAGATCCTTATCCAGCGTAGTGATGGTGATGGTCGTGTTGACGAGATTCAGTTTTGCAAGTTCGGACAGAATGTCGATGTCGCGGGTAATGAGGGAATTTTTCGTGATAACACCGACCGGATTTTTATACTTCAGAAAAACTTCCAAACATTTTCTTGTCAGTTCCAGTTTCCGTTCGATCGGCTGATAACAGTCCGTGTTGCCGGCGATGGAAACGGTCGACGGTTTCCAATTTTTCTTTTGAAATTCTTTTTCGAGCAGCAGGTGAATGTCCGGTTTCACCATGATCTTCGTCTCGAAATCGAGACCGGAGGAAAAGCCGAGATATTCATGCGTGGGACGTGCGTAGCAATAGACACATCCGTGTTCGCAGCCGCGGTATGGATTCAC
Source organism: uncultured Ignavibacteriota bacterium (assembly GCA_903907305.1). Taxonomy (GTDB): domain Bacteria; phylum Bacteroidota; class Ignavibacteria; order UBA10030; family UBA8401; genus UBA8401. Next base: position 1,848 of record CAIVNT010000671.1, on the reverse strand, counting down.
ATCATATGTAAATCCGATATCGGGCGAATCATTCTTCGCCAGAGCAGTTTTCGATGTATCACGAAAGAACTGCGTAACGATCTTCCGTTCCGGATCGATCTCCTCTTCCAGTATCTCATAGCTCTTCGTCTCGAAACGATTCGTCGGATTGAAACCTGCTCCGCGTCCTTTTGAAGGATTTGTTGTCATAGTCTTTTCCGCAATGCTGTAGTGCGCCGTTACACTTCCACCCCTAATTTACTGACGCTGAACGTAAATATTGTTCCGATACCGACTTTACTGTCAACGGAGATCGTTTGGTTGTGTGCTTCAATGATATGCTTTACGATCGCAAGACCGAGTCCCGAACCGCCGACATCACGTGAACGGTCCTTATCCACCCGGTAGAACCGCTCGAAGATCCGTGAAATGTGCTGCGGAGCGATTCCGATCCCTGTGTCTTCAACGGATATCACAACGCATTCTTTTTCATCCTTACAGTTGATGACAACAGAATCTTTCGGCTCCGAATATTTGATGGCGTTCTCAATAAGGTTGACGAGTACCTGGCGAAGACGTTCTTTGTCTCCAAAGACTTTGATCTCCGATTCTTCCGGGACGTTTATGGCGAGTGAAATGGACCGCTGTGCTGCATAGTCCTGCAGTTCCGCCACAGCAGTCTCTAACATCGGCATAATGTCGAAATATCGGACCCTCAGCTTCATCTCCCCTGATTCGATCCTGGAGATATCGATCAGTTCTTCCAACAAAGAATTGAGCCGCTCAATATTGTTGAGTGCTTTTTTCAGGAAATCCTTATTCACTTTTTTATCGTCAACCGCACCGTGGAGAAGTGTTTCGATCAATCCCTGAGTTGCAAACAGCGGTGTGCGCAATTCGTGTGAAACATTACTGAGAAATTCGCTGCGCACCCGTTCCAATTTTTCCAGTTGACGGATGTCTGTCCGGAACAAGTCGAGCATCGTGTTGAACGAGTCGGAGAGATGCTGGAATTCATCGGAGGAACTTGCATTCACCCGGCGGACGGATTCTTTATCCTCCTGTGCTGTGACCACTCGCTGAATGCGCTGCAACGGACGATACACCAGCACAAACAGAATGCCGTATGCAATGGTCACAATTGCAAACATGATCAGCAATGAAATAAGCAGTGACGTGTGGTTATAGAATGCAACTGCACCGCCGATGGCGGCGATCAGTGTAACGGCGAGGAGTTGAACGCGTAAGGAATACATACTTTGAAGATACGAGTTTCCCGGAATTATTTCCTATGGGAACGGAAAATAAAAAAACCCTGACAATGGTCAGGGTCTGAGGTCAAAACTCTTTCATCCGGTAACCGACACCTTTGATAGTGTCGATATAGTCGGCATGGGAACCAAGTTTCTCGCGGATCTTACGGATGTGAACATCCACCGTCCTGTCGATCACATACACATCGCTCCCCCAGATCTGCGAAAGCAGCGTTTCGCGGGTAACGACTTTCCCGGCATTTTTCACCAGATAGAACAAGACTTCAAATTCTTTTTTCGGGAAGAAGACTTCTTTTTTACTGACATATACTTTGTAATGCGATCTGTTGATCTCGAGGATGCCATGGCGAAGGATCTCGGTTGCCAATGCTTCATCATCTTTTTGAATGGATTTTTTTCTGAGAATCAGCTTGATGCGTGCCATCAACTTGGGAACGCTGACAGGCTTGGTGATGTAATCATCCGCCCCGAGTTCGAGTCCCACCACTTCGTCAACTTCAGAACCTCGCGCCGTCAGGAAGATGACCGGAATTTTTGACGTTGCTGAATTTTTCTTCAGGATACGGACCGCTTCCAATCCATCCATCTCCGGCAT
>CAIVNT010000670.1 GCA_903907305.1 uncultured Ignavibacteriota bacterium | reverse complement strand
GCATTTCATAAGGCAGCATCTAATAATTTATTTTTGGATAGACAATGAGTCCTACGGAACTTGAGAAGAATGAAAGGATCCTTTTGTTGATCAATCAGGATAATATCATTCTTGGTTTGACGAAGGTATTCCTTGAAACAGAAAAGTTTACGGTGCTGAGCGCAGATACGGGTCACGAAGCTTTGGAATTATTCGCGGCGCACGTCGATCGTGTTGATCTTGTCGTTTGCGATGCCAATATCTTGAATGATCATAATAGAAAAACGATCTCGCGTTTGCGTGAGATGAAACCGGATCTGCAGATCATTCTTTGCGCAAATTCAGACAAGATCCAAGGATGTGAAGATGAATTGATCCTCTCCAAAGTTGTTGTGATCATGAAACCGTATAACACGCTGACCATTATTGAATATGCTAAGAACTTTTTCACGTACCGGTATTCCTAACCCATAATTCTTTCGAGTCGATCTGCAATAATTCCCCTCTTTCTTTCTTTCTGCCGAAGGGCCATTCTTTTTAGCTGATAAATAATCCGCAGTTCAATCAAAATTCATAATTTTACGAATGCTGAATATCGGCTTTTCTTTCACTTGAAAAGGTCGTACACTCTTCTATTATGATCAGATTGGCGGCATTCATATTTATTCTCACTCTCAGTCTACACGGACAGGAACTCAAGGTCCGGTTCGAATATCTTACGCGTCAACAGGGATTATCGAATGCCGAAATATATTCGTTATTGCAGGACAAAACAGGGTATCTCTGGATCGGTACCGCCGATGGATTGAATCGCTATGACGGCTATTCGTTCAAACAATTAAAACATGAACCATTCAATGACAATAGTCTTTCGGTAAGTTTTGTCCATGCGCTGGCCGAGGATCATAATGGAAATATCTGGGCAGGCACAGGGGTCGGCGGCATTAATAGGATCGATCCGAAAACGATGACGATCCGAAGGTTCCAACAGGGCGATCCGGGCAGGACGGCTCTGCCGGATGATCATATCAGATTCTTGTTCGTTGATCATGACAATTATTTATGGATCGGAAGTATCGTTAATGGTATCGTACGCTGTGATCTAAAGACGATGACCTTTGAGTATATCACAGAGATCAACACAGATAACGGAAAAGTCCCGCTTTCGGTCATTCGCTCGATCACCGAAGATGCTCAAGGTCATCTGTGGATGGGAAGCAGCGCCGGCGAAGTGATACAATTCGATCCCGTACAGAAACGAGGGATCATCCATCCGTTGCCGCATGACGGTGATCGAACGGATATTTCCGTGAATACACTTCACTTCGATCAATGGGGAATTCTTTGGGCAGGCACATCGTTTGGAGAGTTCATTTCGTTCAATCCAAATACGCTTGAATCGTCGCGTCACGCGTTACCCGCCGCATTGTCGGCAACGGGGAAGAAAATTAATATCCTATCCTTGGCAGATGATCAGGCTGGGAATCTTTGGATCGCATCCAGTTATGGTGTATTTCAATACTCTTTCCGTACCGGTCAATGCGTGGAGGAAACCCAAAATATCAGGCAAAATTATCAGACCAACAGGTTGTCACGGACGATGCTGCTCGACCGCTCACAGCTGATATGGATCGGAACGTTCTCTGACGGATTGATCAAGTTGATCCCATTGCCAAACGAGCCGCACAATTTTTCACGCGCATCAGGATTATCGAGCGATTATGTCCGCGGAATGTATGAGGATAAACAAGGAAAACTGTGGATCGCGACCTCAAACCATGTAACCGTGTTCAATGCGGAACGGAATCACTTCTCGTTATTAAAAAAGATCTCTTATCCGTTTAACGGAGAGCGAAGCACCTACGTTACCTCCGTATGTGGTGACAATGATAATAATATTTGGTTCGGTACGATGAACGGAGTGTTCAAGTATTATCAACACAGCGGAAGAGTGGAGCATATTCTCGGATCGCGATCCCAAAGCAATTATGCACAAGACAATTACGTGTATGAAGTACGGTATGATAAACGGGGAAATATTTGGGTGTCGATCGAGGGGGGAGGAGTTGTCGTATTAAACGATCATGGAAAAATTGTTCGGAGATATTCAACAGCTGATTCCACACTTCCAATAAATTTTGTTCGTACGGTCCTTCTTGATTCGGATACAACTGCCTGGGTCGGTTCATTTGGTGCAGGTCTTTGCAGGCTGAACACCCGGACCGGCAAATAT
>CAIVNT010000669.1 GCA_903907305.1 uncultured Ignavibacteriota bacterium | reverse complement strand
GGAATGAAACAAAAACTCGCACTCGCCTGCACTCTCATTCATACTCCCGAGATCATTTTTTTGGATGAACCGACCACCGGTGTCGATCCTGTGTCACGCAGAGATTTTTGGAAAGTGCTTGCTGCTTTATTAAAGACCGGTATCACCATCGTTATGACAACACCATATCTGGATGAAGCGGAACGCTGCAGCCGCGTTGCATTGATGAATAATGGTTCAATATTAATGACGGATACACCGGCGAATCTAAAAAAAGTGATGAAGGGACAAGTTATTGAAGTGGTCTGTTCGGATATCCGCAAGTCGTTTGCCATCATGAAAAAGCATGCTTCCGTCAACGAAGTGCAGGCATTTGGTGACAGACTGAACATCGTCATCAATTCCTCGGAAAAAGAGATGCCGCTTATTCTTGCACATCTCAAAGAACAATCGGTCACCGTCACTGATTGGCGCGTGATTAAGCCGTCATTGGAAAATGTCTTTATTTCTCTGTTATCCGAATCCGGGAAGCCATGAATACCATTGAAGTAGAAAATTTAACCAAACGATTCGGCGATTTCTTCGCTGTCGATCACATCAATTTTGAAGTGAAGCAGGGAGAGATCTTCGGTTTTCTCGGTGCGAACGGTGCAGGGAAATCCACGACCATCCGCATGCTCTGTGGTCTGCTCTCTTCCACCGAAGGAACTGCCCGAGTGGGCGGATTCGATATCAATACGCAGCCGAATAAAGTGAAAGAAAGTATCGGCTACATGTCGCAAAAATTCTCGCTGTATGAGGATATTACCGTGGAAGAGAACATCGACTTTTTCGGGCGCGTATACGGGCTTTCCAATAACGAACTTGCTGACCGGAAAAAATGGGTGCTCAACATCGCGAATCTTCATGGTAGGGAGAACAGCATAACGAAAACATTGAGCGGCGGATGGAAACAACGTCTTGCATTAGGCTGTGCGGTGATTCACCGGCCGCGCATCGTATTCTTGGATGAGCCGACGAGCGGCGTCGATCCGGTGATGCGCCGTCGTTTTTGGGAATTGATCAACGATCTTTCCGCTGACGGTGTTACCGTGCTCGTAACAACACATTTTCTGGAAGAAGCGGAATATTGTAACGACATCATCCTCATCAACGCCGGAAAGATCATTGCGGGAGGAAGTCCTAAAGAACTAAAAGAGAATTATATCAAGCATCCCATTCTCGAGGTACAATGCTCGGATGTTGTGCAAGCAATGGAAAAGATCGAAACGGAACCGTGGGCGGTCGAGACGTCAGTCTTCGGTTCAAGTCTGCATGTGAATGTACAGGATGAAACGATGGCTCGGGAACGGATACGGACGATCCTGTCGGAGAATACGATCCAACTTTTGAATATCGAACGGATCACACCGTCGCTGGAAGATGTTTTCATCTATTTATTGGAACAGGAATCAAAAAAATGACACTCATGTTCCGACAGCTGCTTCCGATCATCAAAAAAGAATTCCGTCAGATCAAGCGGGACCGAAAGGTCCTGGTGATCCTGACATTGGTCCCGGCGATGCTCCTGCTGCTGAACGGATATGCGCTGAATTTTGATGTCCGCGATATTAAGATGGCGGTCTACGATTCGGAGAAGAGTGCGCAAAGCAGGGAATTCGTCAACGGATTCATCACTGCGGGATATTTTCAGTACGTTAGTGATCTTACCGATTACGCCGATGCGCAGGCCTTCGTCGACGAAGGGAAAG
>CAIVNT010000668.1 GCA_903907305.1 uncultured Ignavibacteriota bacterium | reverse complement strand
TTTTTGCCACAGAGAGCACAGAGAAGAGCAATAAAAATATTCACCTCAAAGAGCGAAGAGAAGAAAAAACATTCCACACAAAGAGACAAAGTATTAACGTAGGGACGGTCGCTTTACCCACCGCGATTTTTGGCGGGGAGACCGTCCCCTTTTTTTGCATAAGATGGAGCACGGATCAGACGCCCGCCAAACCGCGACACCCTTCGCTACCCGCGATAGGAACGGCGCGCAAGGATTCGACGCCTGCCTGCCGCAGGCAGGGATGTACGCGGATAAGTAAAAAGAAAAAACAATATATCGTACAAATACACAAAGTAATACTGTAGAGAAATTCTTTTATCCCTCCTCTTTTCCGCACGATGGAGTGTGTCCGCCAAAGAGCCGGCGGACAAGTCCGCCGAACAGATGGCTTCACAGTAAACCCCTTTGCGGGACTAATTCGCGAAGAAAATCCGTTGGGATAATTCATCGCGAGGATTTCGGTTTAAATATGATTGACTATAGAGAGAAGTATTGAGAGATTTATGGGAGAAAAAATATTAATCAGTCTTTTCCCTGGTTGGGTTGCAATCAAAAATGGTGCATCCAATTGAAAGTGCTAACCATGAAAGCTTAGAAACAATTCAGGATATATTGTCATCTAATTTTACAAATCTTTATTTATTGTTCCTCGCTAAAAAATTGCGGTATTCTCAATCCCACCACGACTTATCCACAAGAGTAAATCTAATTGAATCATATGGCGAAAACCGGCAAATGCAAACTGTGTTTATTAGAACAACCTTTGATGGACAAGTCTCACATCATTCCTGCATTTATGTTTGACAGTTTGCACCAAAAAGGGACGCAAATTTATAAGTTTGCACCAGCCGAACTACTGGGGGGAAACGGTAGAATCACAGAATTACCGTCTGGTGAATATGAAGAGGGCATTCTTTGCAGCCGGTGCGACAATGAAATTATCGGCGGATATGAATTATATGCCCATAAAGCGATGTATGGGAAAGAAGTAGTGGATAACGATCATCCGGAATTTGCAGATCGTATCACTGAACAAGGAGTCAAGTTTAGAAAATGTCAGAATCTTCACTATAAAGAATTCAAATTATTTCTTCTTTCAATATTGTGGAAGGCAAGTATATCAACGCGAGACATATTCAGAGAGGTAAATCTCGGTCCATATGAAGACGTAATCCGTGAAATGATTCTTAATGGCGATCCGAAAGAAGACGACAAATTTCCAATTCTTATTGTTTCATGGTTGAATGATAACTTTACGACTTCGGATTTAGTCGGTGAACCGGGTGTAAATAAAAAACAGAAGGGTGTTCGTTATGTGTTCCCCATTGCCGGAGTAACATACGTATTTTATATTTCTCCTACATCATTGCGTCCCGATCTACAGGAATTTGTTCTGTCATCAAAGAACGAAGCAAGTATTGTCTATATCCCGGACGGGAAGGCCAAAAAATTGTTAATGACCTTGTTTGGCGCCAGTAAATATTAATTGCGCATTGATCAATCGTTCAAGTGGCTCCTGTTAAGTACTACGAAAGGTATTTTTCAAAAATGAGAACGGCTTGGGTATGCTCTATTATTGTCTCCAGTATAATTATCGGCTGGTCTTGTAAACAGGGGGAGGGTATCATTAGTAATGAACTTGTCCCTCTTCAGGTGTTAAGTCTATTGGTGAATAAGTATAATAGTTCAACATCAGATACAATATTTACAAATTCATACCAATATAGTGCACAATCAAAATTTAACATCGATAACTACCACAATGTAGAATCAGTGGTATTCAGGAGAACGCTGAATACCTCCGACACTTCCGCTTATTGTTTTGCAGATTTGTACAGTGTGGCGGATGGTGCCACTCTTGCGGGTACTGAATTACGGACGAACAATGTGAACGAGGTAACACTTTCAACAAATAATCTTTATAACTCCCTGCCGAAAAAGGAATTGAATTTGTATGCGAGGATTCGAAGCGGGAAAAAAGGTGTGAAGGTAAATTGTCTTGATGCACTAATAATAATCTCTTATCGATAACTACTCATCATTGTATGACAATTGTGTTGAGTAGTTCAGAGGTAACTCATCGTTGATCCTCGCTGCCGAGCGGGAGAAGTCCGTCAACCTCTTTCCAGATGATCTCTTGAATTGCATCGATGGGTAGTTTCCCGTCGATGGTGATAAACCGTGAAGATTCCTCTTTTGCTATCTGGTGATACCCATCCCGAACTTTGTTGTAAAACTCCTCGCTGCTCATCTCCATACGGTCTGTTTCCTGACGGTTCGCCTGACGTCGCGCAAGCATTTCGTGGACGGAAATATCGATAAAGAATGTCCTTTTCGGCATCAATCCATTGGTGGCGATGGAGTTGATCCCCTTTACTCCGCCGTGATGCAGCCCTCTTCCATATCCCTGATACGCCGTTGTTGAATCCACGAACCGGTCCGTGATGACGATCGTATTCTTTGCGAGTGCAGGTTTTATCACTTCACTGACAAGCTGAGAGCGGCTGGCGGAAAACAGGAGCAGTTCCGAGATCTGGGTCATCTTCAGGTTCTTCTTGTTCAGCAGTATCTGACGGATCTGTTCGGAGATCTCTGTGCCGCCGGGTTCCCGTAAAAAGAGTACCTCGTGATTCAATTCTTTTAATTTTTCCACCAACAGTTTCGCCTGCGTGGTCTTTCCGCTGCAGTCGATCCCTTCAAATGACAGGAACATGTTTTTCTCCGATTTTCTATCACTATGTACGATTATTTGCGCTGTAATTCAACATTGTGATGGAGGAGAGAAGGAAGGACCTCGGCTCAGATAGCTGATGTTACGCAAACCAAGAAAATCAGTCATGGTGTGCAAGACGCAGATTAAATTGTTGAAGTCATCCATCAAACAACGAAGGATCTGTTGAGTATGGTTGCTGTTTCTGTGTCGAGTCGAACCATTTGATGGAACAAACCTTCCATGAGCGTAACATCAGTTGATAAGTTCTCTTGATAAAAGGGACTTAGTTTTGTACCATGATTCAGTTTGAACAGGGGAATTCAGTTATGGAGAGCACACAGAACATTGGTCGATCAAATGCGGTAATCACCGCACAATTGATCATTTCTGTGTTCGTTCTATTTTTTACCGCACAAACAGCTGCAGCACAATTGGCCGATCATCAATGGCAGATAATCCCTTCACCGGTGAGGACCAATTTCACGCAAATTGAGATGAGCAGTTCCGCCGAAGGATTTGCCGCCGGTAAATACCTGCTTCAGTGCAGGAACGGTGCTTGGTCCATGGTGAGAGGTTTGCCGTGGACGAGTGATGTGAGTACTTTTCAATTCATCAATCCTCGTCTGATGTATGCTGCGACACTTGAGCATACGAATGAATCATACCTGTATCGATTTGACGGCGTTCGCTGGGGACGGATGATGCATCCGCTTGCAAATTTCATAACAGCCGTCAGTTTTACCGCACGGGGAACCGGCTGGCTCGGCGGCTGGGGACAAATAGCGTATTATAATGGAACAAATTGGAAAATGTATCCGCCCACGCCAAAGGTGAGCAGTGTGCTTGGCATTGTCGGATCATCTGAAGCAGACCTGCAGATATACACGGGAGGAATGGGAATCTATAGACTTGCATCCGGAGAGTGGGAAGAGGTACTGCCGGCGGAGAGTCTGCACGCATTCAAAGCGCTCAGCGCTCATCATGCGTTGGTGATCAAAGGAACAACAATGATGGAGTTTACCGGATCAGTGTGGAATTTCCATTCTGTCAGTCCATTGCTGAACGATGTGACATCCTTGTTTCGTGAGCCGGCCGGTGTGCTCTGGGGAGTTGGAAACGGCGGATTGGTTGTGCGGTATAACGGAACGGTGTGGGAAAAAATTCCCGTTCCGACGAACGAACAATTGAATGACATTGCTATCGTCTCCGGAACAAAAGGCTATATTCTTGGAAACAACGGAATGATTCTCCGGTTGGACCGGAACAGAACAGGAACACCTTCGGTGATGACGGCAGGTTTTCACGCAGAACCGATCTTCTATTCGGGAAAAGGGCTAGACGGAGAATACGGTGTTGCGATCGAGGATGTGAATGGTGACGGGATGAATGATCTTTACACTGTGAGTCTCTACAATCAGAATCTTCTCTTCATCAATCAGCAGAAGAAGGGGAGTCTGTTTAGAGACGAAACGTCCATGCGAGGTGCTGCGGGGGGCGAAGCCGATACGTCCATCACAACGATACGCGACATCGATCAGGGTGTGGGAGTAGCGGATCTTGATAATGACGGTGACAAGGAGATCCTGATGTGCAGTCTGGTCGGTCATAATAATTTTCTGTTGAACAAAGGAGGAGGATATTTCCAGGATG
>CAIVNT010000667.1 GCA_903907305.1 uncultured Ignavibacteriota bacterium | reverse complement strand
GGAGTGCCAAAGATGGAGCCATGCTTAAGAAATTAAGAAGTCGGCAGAACCTATCACCTCTTCCGTGTCAGGAAAGCACACTCAACCATTCCTTTAACAAAATGATATTATCAGATTTGCTGATTATGTTCGATGTATAAGGGAGATTGAATTTCAGCGGGAGAAAAATGTAGAATGCAGCTTTGTTGTGGACGCTATAGGATTCGAACCTATGACCTCTTCCGTGTCAGGGAAGCGCTCTAAACCAACTGAGCTAAGCGTCCGATTAAAGACTAAAAGTGGTAAATCAGAGATTGATTTACCACTTTGACACCATCAAAATAAGAGAAAATGAAAAGATTTCCAAGAAATTTATTTTATTCTCGCAAATTCAACACGGCGGTTCTTAGCACGCCCTTCTTCTGTTTTATTTGTCGCAATCGGATTAGTCGGACCGAACCCCTGCGGCACCAGTCGTGATGCCTCAATTCCTTTGTTTGCCAAATAAGAGGCAACTTCTTTTGCACGATTCAACGACATCTTTCTATTCGACGCAGCATTGCCGGTATTGTCTGTATAACCGTTGATCTGGAATTTCAAATCCTTATCCGAAAGAAGCACCGTCGCGATATTATCCAACACTGTCTTGGAATCCTTTGTGAGCGTCGCTTTTGCCGGTTCAAAGGTAATGCCTTCCATCACGACACCTTTCGTGGAATTCTGACGGAGCGATTCAACAAGTTTAACAGCTTCAACGATCTTCTCCTCTACTTTTAAGGAGAGACGCGGAATATCAACGAACGTTGTCTCCAAGGACAAGGAATGCGACATAACTCCCGCACGGACATGGATATGCGCATCATTTGTTTTGAAGACACTCTTTTCATTGAAATCATTTGTGATGAGCACATACGCATTCTTATGATAAACAGTATCCTTTTTTGCATTCTGGAGAATCGCAGTATATGTCACTTCGTTGACACCGGCTCTCAATTTTCCTGTCAGTTCCATGGATGCTACCCGTATGAAGTCCAGTTCTTCCATCATCATGCGTGCCGCGGAAGAAAGTGCTGAAGAACGGACCTTTACCGAAAAATCTTTCGACGTAAGAGGAACACCGTTCAACGCGAATGTTCTGTCATCAATAATAAAAGCAGATTCCAGCGAATCGATCAGTCTCACTGAACGGAGTTTTTTTGTCGGATCAACAAATATTGATGTTTTAAGATAGATGACATCGCCGGCGGTGATTGAGACCGAATCCGAAAGATGATTTGATATTCTCGGATTATTCGTGTTCGTGTTGGTTTCCGATGTTTCGATCCGATTCTTTATTGTGTCGACAATATCATTCTCGGTAATGATCCTGCTGCTCTCAACGATAATACTATCCTTCGAAACGACCTTGATCGACGATGCTGACAGTATGATCGTCCGTGCTTTCGGCATCTTGTCCAGCACAACAGTGTAACTGACAACCCCGCTGGTGACATCTTTCATTCCGCCCAATTTCCATATAACGGATTTGCCATCCATAATGGGATTGATGCGCTGACCGTTATATTTTGCAGAATTCGGAACGATACGGAACAGATCGGAAAGTTGATCGGTTACTTCAATGGACTGGACAGGTTTGTTTCCGGAGTACGCGAACGAAACATACATCTGAACCGTATCCACTTTGATCTTTCGCAACGTATCTTCATAGAGATATTTCGGTTTTGCTTGGCGCACAGCAATAAGTTTATTCACTTTCGCGATGGTCTGCGCGATGGAATCTTTCATCGTTCGCTTCAAATAGAAATTTGCTTTGGCAATTCCGCTTTCCGTCACACGGACAAACCGTGAAGAAGGATCCTTTGCAAAGGCATTATTCCCCAACTGCAGCGAAGCATTCTCCGGAAGGGTCGATTCATTGATGCGCATGACGTGCTGCCCGGGCTTCACTTCCGGTAACGAATACTTTCCGTCGTCGCCGCTGATGATCTTCGTCCCATCTTCCATCCAGATCTCAATTCCCTTGACGCCGTTCTCCCCTGCATCCTGGAATGTATTCCGGTTATCATCGTAGAACACTTTCCCGATGATGAGACCTTTTTCCGTAAAGACACCGGGACGAACAGTGATCTGCCATTGTGATTGTTCAGACCTCAATATTGCCTTAGAACTTGTTTGTGCGCTTGCATAAGCAGTATTCACTCCGTCACTTTCCAGAGCATCTGCGCCTATTGCCAGCTGGTACACCAATGTCGCTGACTTTGACGGCGCAATGGTATCGGGAATATTCCATAATTGCTGATTTAAAGATGGATTAGCTTGTGGCTCAAAAGATTTTCCATTAAAACGGGCTGAGTTCCTTACATACTTAAATGCATACGGGAGGAAATCATAGACCCCAATTTTGTGGATGAACTGCGGGCTGGAATTTGTGATCTGAACCTGATACGTAACAATATCACCGATTTCCGCTACTTTCTTATTCGCTGTCTTCACAATCTTCAGGAATGAAGCAAGGTCGGGATTTTCGTTGACGATAAACATCGTATCCCTGCGCGCGAGGATAGAATCCCCTTTCATAGCATAGGCATGTGAAATGATCGATATACCGTTCTTCAGCGCGAAGTCTGTGATCAGTTTCAACGAGACAGAATCCTGTTTTTGCGGAGCAAGTGAACCGAAATAGACTGTCGAAACACTATCGATGATCTTTGTTGAATCCAACGCAGACTTGGCGAGTGATATTCCGCTGAGTCCTGCCGAAAACAGTGTATCGACGATCTTCAATCCTCTGATGCTGTCTGTACCGACATTCCTGAAGCGGAATAGATGATGGATACTATCCCCTGCAATGATCGTATCCCGCGCAACGGAAAACGAATTTGAGAATTGGAGCACACCGGCGGAACGGATCGTCGTAACTTTAGATGAACTCGCTGTAAGTATATTTGAACTGAACCACGGGCGATTCACGATCTGTGTATTATCCGGGATAT
>CAIVNT010000666.1 GCA_903907305.1 uncultured Ignavibacteriota bacterium | reverse complement strand
GGACGGAAGTGAACCGCCGCAATCGATCGCATCGCGCGTCGGTGTGGAGTGGAACAGCAATTCCCTGTTTGTATTTTTTCGAGGGCGATTTGATACGTTACGGATGATCCCGTCCTCACAATCTTCTCCTGCTTTTCCTGTCCACGGCAAGACATACAAATTGTGGGAGCAATCCGATGTCTTCGAGATTTTCATCGGCCCGAATGCCAAACAGAGAGGGCTTTACAAGGAGTTTCAGGTGTCGCCGGATTCACGGTGGATCGATATTGATGTAAACAAGCAGCTTGGTATTTCGAATCATCATTGGCACTCCGGAATGCGCTGCCGCTCCTTGATTGATGCTGATATGCAGATATGGACTTCCATCGTTGAACTTCCGTGGAGCTGTTTCGGTTTGCATAAAAAGACCGATGATCTTTGGAATGCAAATTTTTACCGCGCATCGGGGACATATCACGGCGATCAATTAATGGCCTGGTCCGCAACCGGATATGGTGAACGCTGCTTCCACCGTTATGAACATTTTGGTTCGATCGAATTTGTGAAATGATAACCCTTCTCCGTTTACTGCTTCTCATAGTCATTACCGCATCCCTCCTTTCTGCGCAGCAGAACGATACGACACATACCGAACAAACCTCTTTGGAAGAGACCATTGCCGTCTGGACGACAACGGGAATTATTGTTCCGCTGGCAATTACAGGTGTTGTGATCAGTGCTGTTCCGCCGAGTTTTACCACGGTCATCAAGAATGGAAATGCTTTCGGGGGCATCAGTTTTGAATCCGGGGTCGGACTCGGGACATTTCGCGAGACCGGAATATTTTCGGATTGGCGTCTTGCCGCAGGATATACTTATGTCGTTTCATCAAAAGTGAACGATATCGCGCGATTGGAAGTGAAGCGTGATGTTCATTTTGGGTTTGTTGACAGGCGAAGGATCTTCTCGGCAGGGATGAATCTTAGTGCCGGTGTTCTCTCTGACTTTCCGAACAAAGGATTTACCATTGGCGGAGGCATTTGGCTGCAGACGCCGTGGCTCGGTTATTTCGGATTCTTTCCCCAGCATATCATCGGGGTGACCTATCATTATAACAAGTTCTTTTCAGCAGGAGAATTCCATGAAGTCTCCATAGGGATGGCTTCCTCATTCACTTTTTAGAGACCCACGGAGTATCTTTCAGATAGAACCGCAGCAGTTCATCTTGTGCTGAACTGATTCCGATCCTTGTTCCGGTAATGATCTCGGAACGGGAGATCGTCCTTCCTTCAACAACGAATATCTCATCCGCCGTCAGATCGATCCCCGAATGCTCCGTTGTCAGTCCGAACGCCTGAGCAAATTTTGCCGGACCGTTCGTCAGATTGTTCTGCAGAACTTCATTCTTTTTGGAACGACGTTCCATCATCACTTTGATCCCTTCGATCGGCTCCACTGCTCTGATCAGGACCGCTTCACCAATCCCTTCTTTGTTCGTCACTACATTAGCACAGTAGTGCATTCCATAGGTAAAATAGATATAGAGATGTCCCGCTTCACCGAACATCACTTTTGTCCGCTCCGTAACACCGCGAAATGAGTGGGAGGCGGGATCATCGTGCAAATATGCTTCCGTCTCAACGATCATTCCGGAGATGAATATTCTGCCAATGCGTCGGACAATGGTCTTGCCGAGAAGTGCTTTTGCGATGGTGATGGTATTACGAGAGTAGAATGAACGGGGAAGTTTCTTCATGTTGCCACAGAGGACACTGAGGATTAATTGAAAAAGCGATGAGTCTATTTGATGGATTTGTAGAAGCCATCTCAAAAACAAAAAATGTTCTTTATCCATTTGTCATTCCCCCAACGGGGCCGTTGGCCGCGTGATCTTGGCGGGAATCCAGTATTGTGGATGCCCGATAGAAGCATTTCCCGAAGGATCCCTTTGGGACGGGCATGACAACTTATTTAAGGAACATCTGATACATCACACTAGTGCTGTTACACAAAAGAAATATTGTAAAATATTGTTCGTCCTGAGCAAGTGCCGCACAATCATGGATCCTTCGGCGCACCAACCAAGAAATGACGGGTTTGCTCAGGATGAACAAGGTGCGGCACGCGCCGAAGGATGATTATAATGCAAGAATATTTTTGAGAAATGGCACTAGTGAAAAACAAAAAATGGATTTTGCAGAAAATATTTTTTTGGATTTTTGTGTATTAGTGCTTTCGTGGCCAATTACTTACAAGGCTAAAACAAAGAGTCCTGTTTGGTAACGATCTTTTGTTTTCCCAAATGCTTGTAGGCAAGTTCCGTCGCTTCTCTGCCGCGCGGGGTGCGCTGCAGAAATCCTTCTAAGATCAGATACGGTTCGTAGACCTCTTCGATCGTTCCGGGTTCTTCACCGACGGCAACAGCGAGCGTGGAAATACCGACGGGGCCCCCTTTATATTTTTCGATGATGGTGTGAAGCAGGCGCTTATCCATCTCATCAAGTCCGTGTTCATCCACTTCAAGCGCTTTCAACGCGTATTGAGCCACGTCCTTCGTGATGATCCATTTGTGATGGGCGAGTTTAGGATCGACTTCGGCAAAATCTCTGCAGCGTTTCAGCAGTCTGTTAGAGATTCGCGGCGTTCCGCGGGAACGTTTGGCTATTTCCATCGCTCCTTCTCTATCCACGGTGATACCCAATATCGTTGCGGAACGGACAATGATGGTAAAGAGAACTTCCGGTGTGTAATAATCCAGCCGGTTGGTGATGCCGAAACGCGCGCGCAGGGGGGCGGTAAGCAGTCCTGCGCGAGTTGTGGCGCCGACAAGAGTGAAGCGCGGCAGAGAGAGCTGAATTGAGCGTGCGCTTGGTCCTGAGTCGATCATAATGTCAAGACGAAAATCTTCCATCGCGGAGTAAAGATATTCCTCCACAACTGCATTCACACGGTGGATCTCGTCGATGAAAAGAACGTCCCCTTCGCTCAGATTCGTGAGGATCCCGGCGAGGTCAGCAGGTTTATCTAAAACGGGACCGGAGGTGATCTTGATATCCGTTCCCATTTCGTTTGCGATGATGAACGAGAGTGTCGTCTTGCCAAGTCCGGGAGGACCGGTCAGCAGCACATGATCGAGCGACTCGCCACGCTTCTTCGCCGCAGCGATGAAGATCTTCAGATTGTCGACGATCTTCTGCTGTCCCGAAAAGTCATCGAACGCCGAAGGACGGAGAGTGTTCTCGAATGCCTTTTCGGTGTCTGCTGATTCGTTGGTGGTGTTTTCTGATTTTCGGGAGGTCTTCATTGAATGGTGATCGATTGTTCCAGAAATGTTGAGAAGTTAACTGTGGAAGCGGTGTTCCCATAAAAGAACTTGATCACTTTGGTGCCGGGACCGGAAATGGTC
>CAIVNT010000665.1 GCA_903907305.1 uncultured Ignavibacteriota bacterium | reverse complement strand
TGGTTCCCCAGATGTTCTCGTCGATGGAGTAAGGACTTGCTTTGGTTGCGGCAACGGGGATACCGTGTTTTTCACAGTAGGCAATTTCCTCTTCGCGGGATTTGAATTCCCATTCGCGAAGCGGAGCGATCACTTTCAGTTCCGGTGCGAGTGCCATCACGGCAACTTCAAAACGGACCTGATCATTTCCTTTACCGGTGCAGCCGTGAGCGACAGCGGTGCAGCGCTCACGCTTTGCGACTTCGACCAATGCTTTTGCGAGCAGAGGACGACCAAGCGATGTTGCCATCGGATAAGTGTGCTCGTACAGCGCACCGGCTTTTAATGCAGGGAAAATATAGTCATACACGAATTCTTTTTCGAGATTCTGCATGAATACTTTCTTCGCGCCGGATTTGTATGCTTTCTCCGGAACACCGATCAATTCCTTCTTCTGTCCGAGATTACCGGTGACGGTGATGACATCGGCATCATATTTTTCCTGGAGCCATTTTACAATAACGGAGGTGTCAAGTCCGCCGGAGTATGCCACTGCAATTTTCTGTTTTTTCATCTATTTCTTCTTTCCTAAGTGATTAGTGATTATTCATTGTTGAGACATTTATGATTTTTCGAAAAGGAGTTCTTTGATCTGTTTCACAAGAGGGGAGATCTTTTTTGTCGAGACCGGAGTGACGAGGACTGTATCATCGCCGGCGATCGTTCCGAGGATCAATCGATTCCGCACTGAATCAATGTATGATGCTACACCGCCGGCTCTGCCGGGAAGCGTCCGCACAACGATGAGAGATTCATTCGATTCCACACCGACCACTTCATGAGTGACCAGCGGGGTGATGGCACCATCATCCTTTTGAGCAGAAAGGGAATATTTTTGCTTTCCGTTCGAATGGATGCGGACGATACCCAGGAGCGCGAAATCGCGGGAGAGTGTTGCCTGTGTGACGATGATACCTCTCTTCTTTAAGAGGGAGACCAGTTCTTCCTGATTGGCAACATCGTGATCCTGAATGATCTCTTTGATGATGAATTGGCGTTGATTCTTGTTCATTACATTTTTCCGATCAATTTAGCCATGATTGCTTTTTGAATGTGCAGACGGTTCTCCGCCTGGTCGTTCACGACGGATTGTTTCCCGTCCAATGCTTCATCCGTGATCTCTTCGCCGCGGTGAGCGGGAAGACAGTGCATCACAATGACATCTTTCTTCGCCTGACGCAGCAGCGAACCGTTCACTTGATATTCCCAGAAATCATAGATCCGTTTCGTCTTTTCCTGTTCCTGTCCCATACTCGTCCACGTATCGGTGTAGACCACATCAGCTTTGTTCACGGCATTCCGCGGATCGCGAATGATCTCGACCTTGCTCACGTTTGATTGGATCGCTTTGTCGTAGATCGTCTTGTCCGGTTCGTATCCAAAGGGAATCGCGAGTGTCAGATGAATGGGGATGATCGAGGCAAGTTCAAGCCACGAATTGACGATGTTGTTTCCGTCGCCGACATATGCCACTTTCACATGATCTCGAAGTTTGCCGTGCTGGCGGATGGTGTAGAGGTCCGCAAGAATCTGACAGGGATGTGAAAGATCGGAGAGAGCGTTGATAACGGGAACGGTGGCGAATTTTGAGAGATCGAGCAGCAGCTGATGATCGAAAACGCGTGCAACGATGGCATCATTGAATCGGGACAACACATTGGCGACGTCTGCGGCAGATTCACGAACGCCGAGTCCTACTCCTTCATCCGTCAGAAAGATTGCCTGACCGCCGAGTTGAATCACACCGACTTCAAACGAAACACGGGTGCGCAGTGATGGTTTCTGAAAGATCATTGCCACAGTCTTGCCGGCGAGTGGCTTTACGTCTTTCTCGACCTTTAATCTGTCCGCAAGCGTGAGAAGCTCGAATACTTCTTCTTTTTTCAATTCAGCGATGGAGAGGAAATCTTTGTTCATGTTATTCGCTCAAAAAAATAATTCATTGTATTATTGCAAAATTAAGATCATTACAAAATTGCAAAAAATCATAATCGGGATCGACATTCT
>CAIVNT010000664.1 GCA_903907305.1 uncultured Ignavibacteriota bacterium | reverse complement strand
ATGTTCTTCACCAAAGGCGTCGGCAGACACAAAGATTATCTGCAGTCATTCGAACTTGCCCTTCGCAACGCCGGCATTGAAAAATGCAACCTAGTCACCGTATCCAGCATCTATCCCCCAAAATGTAAACGCATTACCGTCTCCGAAGGCTTAAAAGTGCTCGAGCCGGGACAGGTCACGTTCTGCGTTATGGCGAGAAATGCTACCAACGAGCCAAACCGCCTGGTTGCCTCATCTATTGGTGTGGCAATGGCCGCAGACGATTCCCAATACGGTTACTTGTCCGAACATCATCCTTTCGGTGAAACAGAAGATAAAGCTGGCGAGTATGCCGAAGATCTGGCAGCGACCATGCTTGCGACTACCCTCGGACTCGAATTCGATCCGGATGTGGCGTGGGATGAACGTGAAAAACACTTTAAGATGAGCGGAAAGATCTTAAAGACCTTCAATGTGACCCAGTCCGCCGAAGGTGATAAGGACGGAAAATGGACGACAGTTATTTCAGCTGCCGTTCTGCTTCCATGAGTCATAGCGAGGGATAATATCCGTCGCTACAGCTTTAAAAATCAAAAAGGGACGCATTCAGCGCCCCTTTTTTTATTCCTTTTTTACCTGGAAACTATACCTTCTTTTCAAAGGCCTTCCGATACTCGTCGTAATAGATCATGACGGATTCCACATAATTTGAGGTCTCTTTCCACCCCTTAAAATACCCGTTCGTAGGGCGACGTTCACTCCAGACGAATCTATGCAAGGACGAGTATTTTTTTGAAAGCAAAGAAAGTGAATTCTTAATGGATTTCCACTCTTTGGGGTTATCATTCACATATTCAGCCATCTTTTGAGCATCATTGATGCGTCCCGGACCGGCGTTATATGCTGCCAATGTGAATTTTATCCTGTTTTCTTCACTCAAACCGTCATTGCCAAACTGCTTATACAAACGGGAAAGATAGAACACTCCCCCCCGGATATTACCATGCGGATCATCAAACGAAGCACTGTCCAATCCCATCTGTTCTGCAAGTTCCGACTGCGTTGCGGGCATGATCTGCATAAAACCTTTAGCGCCTTTGTTACTTTCAGCAGAATGATCGAACCGTGATTCCACTTTGATGACTGCGACAACTAATCTCCAATCCACCCCATACCGTTCGGAATAGGAACGAATCGTATTCCCATATTTATTCAAAATTGCTAAGGATTTTTGATCAAGTTTGGTGCTGATTTCCTCTTGAATAAAGATCTTATCAGACTTCCCTGAGAACGAACCGTCAAAACAACCGAAGATCACAAACGGGACGAATAGGAAAGCATTGAATAGGGTCTTTTTCATTACACGCTCAAATTGTTGAGAAATTCCTTCAATAATTGAAGGTCCTCTTGCTTAGTCATTAACAGACATCAATACATCGTTAATGACTAGATAAAGGTACCCAAACTTGGGGTAATGCCAAAGTTAAATAATTCTAATGTTTATTTAGATGGGTTACGATTCTTCAGGTAGGAAAGAATCACAGATATAGTGAGGATAGAGAGAATAATTGAAAGGGATACTACAGTATCAATCTTATAGAAGTCCATGATCAACATTTTCACGCCAACATATGCCAGAACGACGCCGACACCATACTTAACATAGAGAAATGAGGCATGAACCTCGGCCAGTACGAAATACATGGACCGAAGTCCGAGAACAGCCATTAGGTTTGAGGTAAGCACAATAAATGTATCCGTGGTAATGGCAAAGATGGCGGGAATAGAATCGATAGCAAAGACAACATCCGTCGTCTCTATAACCAAAAGGCAGACAAAAAGGGGTGTTGCTAAGACCTTACCGGATTCCTTAATAAAGAAGTTATGTCCCTTATATTCGTTCTTCACCGGAACAATCTTTCGAAAGAGGTTAACGGCGACATTTTTTTCCGGCTCGATCGTAGCATCTTCACCGTAAATGACCCTGTAACCCGCATAGACCAACATTGCACCGAAAATATATAATATCCAGTGGAACTCCTCCACGAGTGTAGCACCTAGAATTATAAGAATACCCCTGAGAATGATAACACCGACAATGCCGTAATTCAGGACACGACGCTGATCTTTCAGTTCCACACCGAAGATGGTGAAGACGATCAGAAAAACAAAGAGGTTATCGACGGACAGAGATTTCTCAATAATATAACCGGTGAGAAACTCGAGAGCTTTTTGAGGTCCATGAGTATAATAGACCACCAGGTTGAAGGTCAGAGACAGAACAACCCAGAAAATACTCCAGTATATCGCTTTTCGTAAAGGCATTAATCGTTTAATTTGTTATATTCTCTTCAAAGATAATGATTCAGTGCCTGAATACCTATGAGAATTTTATAATATGCAGAACGTTTTCAACAAAAATCGCAAGATCAGGATGTTCGTTTTTATTTCGTTCCTCGCTCTCCCGTTTTGGTCATGCGACACAAAAAAAACTGAACAACCGCAGTCCCAACAACAAACACTGACCACAATGCCAAAACAAGTCCCAATGTTCGACGGTAAACGGTCATATGACATGCTGGTAGCACAGACGAATTTCGGTCCCCGTAATCCCGGTTCGGCGGGACATACCAAATGTCTGAACTTTCTCGAGACCGAACTTAAGAAATATACTGCAAATGTGACACTTCAACGCTTCTCTCAAAAAGGATACAACGAAACACTCTCCCTCACGAACGTCTTTGCCCAATTCAATTCCGGTGCTTCGAAGCGCGTGCTGCTGACCGCTCATTGGGATTCACGTCCCCGAGGCGAAGAAGACGCAGATATAGCCTCCAGGAATAAACCGATCATCGGCGCAAACGACGGTGCGAGCGGAGTAGCGGTCCTTTTGGAACTCGCTCGGCTATTCAAGACCTCTCCCCCTCCCATCGGAGTAGACATTCTGCTGACAGACGGTGAAGATTACGGTGATGCGAGGAAGGATGGAAATACCGACCTCTATTTTCTCGGTGCCCGCCATTTTGCAAAGACAAAAGCAGCGGATTATCTGCCGCAGTTCGGTATTCTGCTGGATATGGTCGGCGACCGTGACCTTCAAATTCCGCTCGAACTGAATTCAATGGATTTCGCTCCGCAAGTAGTCGATTTGATCTGGAGTACTGCTGAAGAGGTACGTTCCACACAATTCATCCGGATTCCCGGTGAACGGATCTCCGATGATCATCTTCCGCTGAACGAGGCCGGAATCCCGACGGTCGACATCATCGATTTCCAATACCCGCATTGGCACACTCATCAGGACACGCCGGACAAATGCAGCGGTGAAAGTCTTGAAGCAGTCGGAAAGGTCCTCGCCGCCGTGATCTATACCAAAGTCTCATTGTAAGCTCATTCCCGGTATTTCGCCAACTATCTTGCTGATTGAAAAACTATGAACGATATCTATCTCGATTTCCATATTTCCGTACCGCCGGATGAACAGACACGCGAGATCCTTCCCGCAGCATTATCCGATTATCCATTTGAAGGCTTCGTGGAAGATGACCGGGGAGTGCATTGCTATATCAAAAAAGATGAATGGCATGGTTCCATCGAAACGGTCATCCGCGAGATTGCGGAGCTGTATAATCTATCGCTGATCGATCATATCAGCACTACAGAGATACAGCACAGGAATTGGAATGAAGAGTGGGAACGATCAATCCAGCCGATCCAGGTGTCCGACCGTTTCGTCATCACTCCGTCATGGCATCCGGTAACGGACAGTGCAAAGACAGTGATCATCATCGATCCGAAGATGACATTCGGGACAGGATACCACGAAACGACACGGCTGATGATTCGAATGATGGAACAGTATGTCCGTCCGGATACGACCGTCCTTGATGTCGGAACAGGAACGGGGATCCTTGCAATAGCAGCAGTGCAGCTCGGTGCTGCGCGCGCCGTCGGGATAGATATTGATGAATGGTCCATGGATAACGGCATCGAAAATGCTCAGAGGAACCACGTAGCCGATAGAATAGATATCCGCATCGGCTCAATGGATGTCGTTACAGAATCTTCTTTCGATGTTATCCTTGCAAATATCATACGGAATACGATCCTTGAACTTCTCGATGAAATGCTTGCCAAAATCGCTCTCAAAGGGACGATCCTCTTCTCCGGTCTGTTAACGACGGACAGGGAGATCATCACTGATGCCCTATCAAAACGGGGATTCAACGTTATCACAGTTCTGCAGGAGAATGATTGGATCGGAATGGCGGCGGCACGAGCGTGAGAACAGCGTCAATCGATATAGGAACGAACACTATTCTTCTGCTGATCGCAGATATTCTCGCCGATGGATCAGTGAAGGTCCTTCACGACGAACAGGTGATCGCACGGCTTGGTAAAGGTGTTGACAGCGAACGGATGATCAATCAGGAAACATTCAGGCGCGTTGCCGGATTCCTGAGGACATATAAAGAGACATGTGATAGATTCTCTGTAGGAAAGATCTGCGCCGTGGGCACAAGTGCCGTGCGTGATGCGAAGAACCGCGAACAATTCATTGCCGAAATGGAAGAACAGTCCGGTATCAGGATCGAAGTCCTGTCGGGTAACGATGAAGCGCAATGGACCTACCGCGGAGGGATCGCAGAATTTTCGGGAAAAGCGGAACGGTATTCCGTAGTGGATATCGGCGGCGGCAGTACAGAGATCATCGTCGGTGACTCAAAGGATATCATCACAAAAGTGAGTATCGATATCGGAAGTGTCCGGCTGACAGAACGCATCCTGAAAGATTCACCTCCGGAGACCGCCGCATTGATCGAAGCAGACGAATTCATTGCTTCACAGATCCCGCCGGACGCCGTCCGACAGATTTCTTCAACATTCGCCATTGGTGTCGCCGGTACGCTGACGACACTTGCCGCAGTACATCAAAAATTGCCGGCGTACAATCCGGAAAAGATCAGCGGCTATACGCTCTCTGTAAATGATGTTGGTGCAATGTTCGGATTGCTAAAGGATAAATCAGTTTCTCAGATCGCGGCATTTCCGCAGATATCGGCTGGACGCGAGGATATCATCCTTGCCGGGATCATGATCTTGATGGGATATATGGGAGCAAGCAAATTACAGCAGATCAACGTCAGCGATAGAGGATTACGGTATGGAATCCTCTATCGTGAGATGGAGAGACAGATTTAAAAGAATACCGGTTTCACAAGTTTTACGGTTGCTTTCGCAAATTTCTGTTTAACGACTCCGGGGGAGATCTTCTCAAAATTTTTCTGTGCATCTTTCTGCACACCGGTCGTTGCGACTGTTGATAATCTCTCCACCTCTTTCCCCGATGCATCATAGTAGACAAACTCCAACTCGCAGAACTGAAGATTCTTGTCGGTATTGTTCACGATCGTCATTCTGTGCAGCGGTAACACTCCCATCGCTCCCGCCTCAAATGAATGGTTTGTAATAAAGACCCCCTCTTTCTTCTTTGTTGAGTGTTTATCCAAAGACGGGTCTATACGGATCTTTGCGATCTCATCAACCCGACGGGCGACGGACTTATGCAACGGACTCTCCTCCGGTATCTTATCGTAATAATATTCAGCAATATCATATTGTCCTTTGTTAAAGAACTCATCCCCTTTTCGAAGATTGGTGGATGCTTGCTCCTCGGAATCCGTACACCCAAGTGCGAGAAGTAAAAAAAGGAATGGGACATTCTTCATGATAACCTCTAAATTTCGCGGTGGCATTATTTCTCGAATGCCAGCACAATAGAACAAAAGATATTGCCTGCAGTGACAACTTCCTGAATTGTTGTGAATTTTCCAAATGAAAAACGAACTGTCGACTGCGCGGTGTGTTTATCGTACCCCATTGCCATCAGTACATGTGAAGACTGAACACTACCGGAAGTACATGCCGATCCGCTGGAAACAGCGACTCCCCGAAGATCCATACCCATAAGCAGTGTTTCGCTTTCGATATTATAGTGTGTCGGATCGAGTGAAACACTCAAAATATGCGGAATCGACTGCTCAGTATTGCTGTTACAGATGATCCCCGGACAATTCGCATTGATCAGGTTCAACAATTCCTTCCGAAACATTGCTGCATCAGCGGCCGTTTTTTCCATCGTTCTTCCTGCAATTTCCACGGCTTTTGCAAATCCTGCGATCAATGGAACATTCTCCGTCCCCGGACGATTCTTCCGTTCCTGAGAACCACCGTGGAGCAGCGGATCAAGATCGGTCCCCTTTCGGATATAGATCGCACCGATTCCCTTCGGTCCATATATTTTGTGAGCGGAGATCGCCAGAAGGTCAATACCAATATCGCCTACGTTCACCGGGATCTTTCCGATCGTCTGCACCGTATCCGAATGGAATGTGATATTTCGATCTTTCGTAATCTGTGAGATCTCACGAACGGGCTGAAGTGCACCGGTCTCATTATTCGCATGCATCACAGAAATGATCGAGGTCTTTTCCGTGATGAGTTCTTCTACTGATGCCGGAAGGATGAATCCATTCCTGCCCACAGGAATATGTGTCACATGGAATCCGAGTGAAGCGAGATATTCCGTACAGTCCAATACCGCATGATGTTCGATGGATGAGACAAGAATATGATCTTTGCCGGTGCTTCGTCTCTTTGCCAACGCTGTTCCGATCAACGCGTGATTATCCGCTTCCGTGCCGCCGGAGGTGAAAAAGATCTCCGATGTTTCCGCGCCGATGAACCTCGCGATCGTTTCCCGACTCTCTTCCAGGACCACTTTCGCGCTGCGGCCATAGGAATGGATCGATGATGCATTCCCGAAATTCTCAGTCATCTGTTGTTGAATAACCGCGGCAACTTCCCTGTCCATGGGAGTTGTAGCACTGTAATCAAGATAGATATGTGGTTGAATGTTCTTCACGTTGAAAATATATCGTAAATATCAGGAAGATGCAAAAAATGAAAGGGTGAAGCATTATGCTTCACCCTTCTGGACATTCGATCTTGGACTGTTTAATTACGCTGACGACGTTCCTTTTGGATATCCTTCACCACATTGCGGAGATCGGTCATAAAATTCCGTTCGAAGATCATATATTCTGCGATCTGTTTTGTGGTAAGGATCTCCTTCAGATCCTCCAGGAATTTTTTGCGGGATTCACCGATCTTCTTTTCGATCTCATAAAAATCGTTGAACGATCTCTGCAGTTCGCTGTCTGCCGCATTCGAATTCAGCTGTGATTCCAGCTTCTCCACCAACGCAGCACGGCTCTCTTCTAGTTGTTTTACATTTTCCCGATGCTTGTTATATCGTCCCACCAGTTTCAAGCCTGTCTCTTCATCCAACTTGAGCACTTCAATCATCCGGATCTTTTTATAATTTTCCAGACGCTCCATGGGACGCTGGAACTTTCCGCCTTCCATCATTTCACGCGGCTGAGCCGAAAGCAATACTGCGCCGGCTAAAAGCATACACCACACCGATACCATTTTCATAATTGTTCCTCTTATTGTCTTCGTTGCTGCAGCTGTTCGACCACCTGTTCCGCTTCATGATCCTCAAGGAATGCGAACATCTCGCTTTCACTTTGATAACTCGACGGATCGATCCCGAATGACTCCCGGGGAAGTTTTGTTTCAAGCGCGGATTCCGATGCATTCACCCTGATCACGGCACTCTCTTCGATGACAGCGACAATATCGTTCTGTTCACAATCTCTGACAAGCGAATAGATTGTCACCTGAGACGGAGATGGACCCAGCGCTCGGAACAGGAATACAAATGAAACGACAATCGAAAATACTACCGCAGGTTTTATTATAGAGATCACAAAATCCGAGAGCGACCACCGTGTGCGTTGTTTGCCGGCAGTGATGTTCTGCTGCAGGACGGCGATAAAATTGGAAAAATACTGTTCCGGAACGACCGGTTGCCGTTCTACGTGAAGGGAGTCAAATGCCAGAAGGATCGTTTCCAGATCACTCTGCATTTCAGGTGATTGGAGCAGCAATGCTTCCACCTTCTGCCGCTGATGAGCAGGGAGCGTTCCTTCGGCATATTCAATCAACATCTCGTGTCGCTGTTCAGCGTTCATGTTTCAGGTGCGCTCCGATCTTCTTTACCGCGTGAAAATAATTTGCTTTCAGTCCGCCCACGCTCGTTTTCAGAATCTTCGCGATCTCTTCATACGGAAGTTCTTCGTAATAGCGGAGCAGAAATACTTTTTTTTGTTTCTCCGGCAGCAGTTCAATGGCATCGCGGATCTGCT
>CAIVNT010000663.1 GCA_903907305.1 uncultured Ignavibacteriota bacterium | reverse complement strand
TCATTATTCCTTTGTGGGATTTTGTGCTTGCACCAAAGGTGTCCCTTCGGGACCCGCCTTGTCGTTTGGCGGGTTTTCGTGCCTTTGTGGCAATATGTTTTATTAGAAGCTATCTCAAAAATGGTTATGCTTTGTCATGCCGAGCGCAGTCGAGGAATCATTCACGTGAATTGTCACACTTCCCTACGGGATCGTAGATCGACTCCGCTCAGTGTGACAATATTTCGTTTTTGAGATGGCTTCTAGATAATTACTTTTGCAGTATCCTCAACAGATCCTTTTCCTGCGTCTCTCGCGGATGTTCAACGATCCTCCCTACTTCTTCTTCTCCACGGAAAATGATCAATGTCGGCACCCGCATGATGTTATATTTCTCCGTTGTACCATCCGTGCTTTTTTTCGAATGGTCTACTCCGAACAATCGAATATCACTTTTTGAGACACCAAGCGCATCCATTATCTTAGACGTGTGTGGAAATTCTCGTTTTGAATCGCCGCACCATGTTCCGAGCACGACAAGGAAATGAACATCGTTCATCATGGGTTGTAATTCAGTGATGGAAGCCGAATCAAGTGCATATCCGTCATAGTTTGTTCTGAACCAGGTGAACAGCGTGTCATGCTCCACATCCGAACGATGGAAGAATCCTTTCAGGATTTTGGTCCCCGAAGGTTCCATTTCCACTGTATAGGTCGGACCGGAACAGTTTCCGATAAACGTGAGCGAGAGTATGATCAATATAATTGCGGCATTTCTATTCATTCTCATTTCCTTTCACCGAACGGATATCGCTTCCCCAGAATAATTTTGCTCTGAGAACATCATAATAACTTCGGTCTTTTCGTTTGATCAGAAGGATCGTGTACTCCGCTTTACTGATGTGAATATTCTTCGGCGGTGCAAATGTCTTCACGAACTGTCCGTCGGCAGTTACCCGTGCTTCATTGGATTGATGTTCAACAACGATCCTCACTTTGCTTGAATCAGGTACGATCACCGTTCTGGCGGATAATGAGTGCGGCGAGATCGGCTGGATCACGATCACGCCCGTTGCCGGTCCGACGATCGGTCCGCCCGCTGCGAGTGAATATGCGGTCGATCCGGTCGGCGTGGCAAGGATGATCCCGTCGCCGGAAAAACTGACGAGATAATCATTGTCCACATACACGGAGACGTTGATCAGCCGTGAGGAACTTCCATTGTCGATCACAATGTCATTCAGCGCATAGAATTCCGTTTCGTTCTGCTCCACCGTCGTCTTCAGCAGCATCCGTTCTTCGGTGACGAATTTCCCCTGGACGATATCGCTCACGAACAATTCAAGTTCATCCAGCGATACTTCCGCCATGAATCCAAGTTTCCCGAGATTCACTCCGAGGATCGGCACCTGCGATCGTCCTACCATTCTCGCAGCGGAAAGGATCGTTCCGTCTCCGCCGAATGTGATGATGATATCGCTTGTTTCCACCAGCGCCGGAGATGAACGGTACTGCAGTTGAGCAGAACTCTCCGGGGAACTATGCCCCATACTCTCCTTAAGATCTTCGTGCAGGAAGAACTGAAGAGGATATTTCTTTCCGATGGAGAGAAGCATATTCACTGCCTGCCCTACGGAATCCTTGGAACTGTTCCCGAATACTCCGATCCTCATTTCGGTTCTTTCGCTTTTTCGTCAACGTAATTTAATTTCACTTCGCTGATGACGGTTGTGACGAACTTCTCTTCTTCAGAGGAGAGATTATTCTTCGTCCGTTCTTTGAGCATGTCCAGCATTGCGATGGTCAATTCGGCCTGTTCGAGATTCCGATCCAGTGTATCGGTCTGCGGATTCTTCATCTTTCCCATCTGCATCAGCGCGGCACCGTGCAGCGATGAGATCAGTTGGATAAAAAGCATTTGTTGTTTTTCGTTTTGGCTCATAGGAATGGAATGCTAATTTAATGAATATTTTTTTGTTCAGTGGTTGTCGACATCTGTTCCCACAATTTGGCATATTTCGTGAAGACGTATGCCGAGGAAAAAAGTGCCAGCAAAAGTCCCTGCCTGCCGTCCAAAAACC
>CAIVNT010000662.1 GCA_903907305.1 uncultured Ignavibacteriota bacterium | reverse complement strand
TTTTCCGAATCCGTTCAATCCTTCAACGACCATTCAATTTCGACTTCAGGTCTCCGGTCCGGTCAGCGTGAAGCTCTTTGATGCGACAGGAAAGGAGATCGAACAGTTGATCGATGCCACAATGACGGCAGGTGAGTATCGGATTCCGTGGAATGCTTCACGGTTTGCTGCCGGTACATACTTCTGCCGTTTTCAGGCTGAAGGACAGAGTGAAACGAAAAAGATCGTTCTCGTGAAATAGTGTACTCACATATGGTGGACATGTGCATGATTGAAGAAATGAAGAAAGAATGAAACGGTTCCCTCTCAAAATGATCTTCGTTGTCCTTTCGTTCCTGAGTAGACTCGATTCTCAGTGGCATTCTTCGATCGTATATCCTGGCAGCGGTGGTGCATTGATCTACAAGGCGGACAGCAAAGGCAATCGCATTCCTGATTTCAGCTATTCAGGTTATAAGAATGGAAATGTTCAGATTCCAACCGTTCCTGTAGTGGATACCGTGGCTCCGATGGCAGGTGACAATACTCTGAACGTCCAGTCGGCCATCAACAGAGTCGCTGCGCGTCCTTTGGGAGCAAACGGGTTCAGAGGTGCACTGCTGATGAGACCGGGAAAATACCGCGTCAGCACGATGGTCAATCTGAACGCATCCGGTGTTGTGCTCATCGGTGCAGGGGATGGGAGTGATTCCTTGACCAATACCATCATCGTTGCAACTGGTGACAGTCTTTCGCAGCCTGCTGTTCTTGTCGCGGGCGGAGGAGGACTCGATCCTTCAAACAATTCTGTGTGGCCGGGAAAGATCGGTTCGAAGGTGAATATTACATCGGACACTGTGTATGTCGGAACAAGAACTATTCAAGTGGCGGATGTTAGTCAATTTTCTCCGGGAGATAACATCGTCCTGTTCCAGGATGATACTACGCCGTGGAAGCGTGCTGTGGAGTGGGGCGGTGTTCCGAATGATACTGGAGTCACTTCGTATTGGGCCAATGCGAATCTCGAGATCAAATACAACAGGTTCATTACTTCAATTCAGTCGGCAACGAAAACGATCACAGTGGATGTCCCTATTTATACGACATTGGTCCGAGCGCTTTCGCAATCGGTGATCTACAAGACAGACCGGGCCGGCATCCTGACAAATATCGGTATCGAAAATATTCGTGTTGATATTATCAATCCTTTCAACCAGTCACCCGCGGTGGACGGAGATGAGCGGCATCATGCGCAGGACGCGATCTATCTTGGGATGATCGAAGACGCCTGGGTTCGTCATTGCACCGTTCTGCATTTCGTCCGGTCGGGGTTCATTACAGCAGTCGCAACAAGGGTGACCATTGATTCATGCAATGCCATCGATCCGATCGGCACAATCGATGGTCAGCGCCGGTATAATTTCGATTCGGATTATGGTTCCCAAATGATCCTTTTCAGTAATTGTTACGCAAAGTACGGACGCCATTCATATGCCGTTAATGGAACAAGTACCGTTTCGGGAATCGTTTTCTATAATTGCATATCGGAACGTGCATTTGCTCCGAGCGAAGGGCATAGACTCTGGTCGCAGGGACTGCTCTACGATAATTATCACGACATGAACAGAAGTGACAGTCCCACAGAACGTGCATTAGGTCTCTATGACCGCGGCGACGGAGGCTCAGGTCACGGATGGTCAGCCGCACATTCAGTCGCGTGGAATTGTAGTGTAGGTACTGGAACGATCATCATTCAGCGTCCGCCGACAGCTCAAAATTATTCAGTGGGATGCTCCGGTGTTGTCTCCGGCGTTAAACCTCCTGCACCGTTCGATCAACCCGAAGGATATATCGAAGGGACGAATATCCCCGGCATAAATCCTTCATCACTATACATGAAGCAATTGGGGGACAGAATGAAGAGTATGACATCAGTGAATGATTCTCGCACAGAAGACCTGGAACGAAACGACATAACAACGGAGAACAACACGATCTCCGCATACCCCAACCCGTTCAATCCGGCAACAACCATCCGGTACCGGATCACGTCACCATCGGTTGTTCGGTTGACCATCTGTGACCTGTTGGGAAAGGAATTGGATGAATTGGTCAATGAATTTCGGTCTGCCGGAACATATCAGGCGGAATGGAATGCATCGAATCATTCCAGCGGTTTGTATTTCTGTATGCTGAAAACCGGCAGCAGCATTATTGTTCAGCGGATCAGTTATCTCAAATAGTGTTCGTTTCAATAGAAAGAGATAAGCGTTTATGAATTTTGGTTGTCTAAGAATTGTGCCGTTCTTCTTCGTCATGACGATTGTCATGAATGCAGGGAGTACTCCGGCGAAGGATTCCATCGTCTTCGAAAATGAATTTGTCACGGTCCTGCGAAATTGTTCTATGAAGGTGAATAATGGTTACCACGCACGAGTGATCGTTGCTTTGGATGATATGGTGATGAGCAGAAAAAACGGTTCACATAATTTACACCGCGGCGTTGTTGAAGTAATTCCGGCAAACGAATCGTTCGATGTTCCTGAAGGAGAGTATTTCGAAATAGATATTAAGAACGATCATCCTCCGTTGAAAGAGCC
Source organism: uncultured Ignavibacteriota bacterium (assembly GCA_903907305.1). Taxonomy (GTDB): domain Bacteria; phylum Bacteroidota; class Ignavibacteria; order UBA10030; family UBA8401; genus UBA8401. The sequence continues at coordinate 1,011 of CAIVNT010000662.1, read as the reverse complement.
GGAAGAATGGATTGAACCGAAGATGAATACTATGGTATACCAGGATGACCGTTTCCGTGTCTTTGAAGAACGTCTTCCGCCGGGCGGCGAACGTGCACTTCACAGCCACGCTCAGAGATTGGTTGTACGGCTGAATGACGTTCAATTGACCGACCCAAGGACCAATCCCAATGGAACTCCCGGCGGCGGAAGACAAGTGCCGAACACAGTAAAATTTGCAGAACCGGTGGTGCACGTAGTGAAAAATCTCAGCGCGATACCGTTGTTCAATATTGTCATTGAATTCAAAATCCCTTCAAAAATATAATTTGGACGAAATAACAAAACGAAAGTAAACGGAATACAGGATGAATAAATTTATCACCGCTTTTAGTCTCGCCGCCAATATTGGTTTGAGTGTTGCTCAATTGACGGCACAGACAAAGAAACCGAACATCTTGTTCATTGCAGTGGATGATCTTAAACCGATCCTCGGATGCTATGGTGACAAAATGATCAAAACCCCGAATATCGATCGGCTGGCGATGCGGGGAACGGTCTTTACGCAAAGTTATTGTCAGCAGGCGGTATGCGGTCCGACGCGAGCGAGTCTTTTGACAGGTCTTCGTCCGGATCATACGAAAATATGGGATCTGAAGACCAAGATGCGCGATGCAAATCCGAATGTCGTCAGTCTTCCGCAATATCTCAATCAATATGGTTACTCTACTCAGGGGATTGGGAAGATCTATGATCCGCGCTGTGTCGATAGTGAACTGGACAGTCTTTCATGGAGTGTCCAGTATTACAAGAACTCAGATTCTTTTGTCTCTGAAGTTACCGGTAAACCGGAGTTGGGATATCAATTGCCGGATACGAAAGAGAAGATAAGGAACTACAGAACAGAAGCTGAGAACAAAGGCTTGAAGGGAAGTGCTGTGACGGACTATATCCAGAAATTCATCAGACCGACTACGGAATGTCTGGACATTCCTGACAATGCATACACAGACGGTTCGAATACAATCTACG
>CAIVNT010000661.1 GCA_903907305.1 uncultured Ignavibacteriota bacterium | reverse complement strand
GCGAAATTCCGTGCCGCCCGCCGTCTGTGGGCAACGATCATGAAAGAGGAATTTCACGCAAAGAATCCTGATTCCATGAAGCTTCGCTTCCATTCACAGACGGCCGGGTCATCGTTGACAGCACAGCAGATCGATACGAATGTCCCGCGTGTGACGTTGCAGGCGCTTTCCGCGGTTCTCGGAGGGACGCAATCTCTCCACACGAACGCAAAAGATGAGGCACTTGCGCTGCCGACAGAAGCCTCGGCGCGGCTGGCCTTGCGCACGCAACAGGTGATCGGTTATGAATCCGGAGTGACGGAGACGGTTGATCCTCTCGCCGGTTCGTATTATGTGGAATCATTGACCAACGAAATTGAAGAACGCGTAAAAGAATATCTTGCGAAGATCGATTCGATGGGCGGTTCGGTGAAAGCGATCGAACAAAATTATTTTCAAACCGAGATCGCAGAGAGCGCATACAAATATCAACGCGCCATCGATGAGAAACAAAAGATCATTGTTGGGGTGAACGAATTTGTCATTGAAGAGCAGCAGACAGAAGTGCTCCTGAAAGTGGACGAATCTATTCGTGACGAACAGATCAAATCACTCAGCGCGGTCCGCGCCCGCCGAAATAATGAAAAACTCACCATCATTCTGAATGACTTGCAGAACGCAGCTCAAAGGAATGTAAATATTGTTCCTTTCATACTTAACGCTGTTGAAGAGTATGCTTCCATCGGTGAGATCTCTGATACACTGCGTGAAGTCTGGGGAGTGTACGAATGACGCCGATAACGAAACAGCAATTAGCTGATATCAAACTGCTTCTTCAAAAGAAACACCGCGAGGAAGCCGGCAAGTTCATTGTTGAAGGATGGAAATCCATTCAGGAAGCGGCAAATGCCGGAGTCGATATCGATACAGTGTTATACGATGAACTGCGAGTGGAGAACAAAAAGCTTCTCTCCTGGCTGCAGGACCATGCCCGAAGAACATATATGGTGAAATCAAAAGAACTCGATTCCATTGCGGATACTGTCAGTGCTCAGGGAATCGTTGCCGTTCTTCCGAAGTTCTCGGGTGCGAAAAATATCGTTCCTGTTTTTGAAAAGAAAAGTTCACTCATCGTCGTCTTGGACGGGATAAATGATCCGGGAAATCTTGGGACGATCATCCGTACCTGCGACTGGTTCGGAGTGGATGCATTGATCATTGGGAAAAATTCTGTTGAACTGTATAATCCCAAAGTCATCAGAGCAACGATGGGTTCCATCTTTCATTTTCCCATTGATGAAGATGCGGATCTGAAACAATTCCTGACGCTGTGCAAAAAAGAACGGTATATCATCTATTCCACGGAACTGACCGACAGCAAAGATATCAGGACGATCTCATTCTCTGATCGGGCTGTTGTGGTCATTGGAAGTGAATCGCACGGCGTTTCCAACGAAATATCATCGTTCGCGGATCAAAAAGTCCTCATTCCGCAGTTCGGCAAAGCGGAATCACTCAACGCTGCAATGGCGTGCAGTGTCATCCTATCATATGTGAAGTTATGATCACGGACGTTCCCGGAATTCTTGTCGGACAATATACCGACGAACAGAGTATCACCGGCTGTTCGGTGATTCTTTGTCCTCCCGGGACAGTTGGGAACTGTGAGGTGCGTGGTTCATCTGCTGGATCCCGTGATCTTACTCTGCTCGCTCCCAAAGAACAGATGCAGGAGGTTCACGCGATCCTGCTCTCCGGCGGAAGCGCGTACGGACTTGGAGCAGCGAATGGTGTGATGAAGTATCTTGCCGAACGTCAAGTGGGATACAAGACACCCTGGGCCATCGTTCCTACAGTTTCGCAGGCGGATATTTTCGACCTCAATATCGGCAGTTCGGCCGTTTTCCCTACAGATGAGAATGCCTATACTGCATGCATGAATGTTTCGACCATCGTGGATCAAGGCTCGGTTGGTGCGGGGACCGGCGCAGTCGTCGGGAAGTGGAATGGTTTTGAAAAAGCGATGAAAGGGGGCGTCGGTTCTTCTTCACTGCGAAAAGGTGAACTTGTTGTCGGTGCATTTGCTGTTGTCAACGCAGTAGGTGATATTATTAATGCGGACGGTTCGGTCATTGCCGGTGCGAATGTGAATGGAAAGTATTTTTCACTGACTGAACGATTGGAATATTTCCAAAATGAGCGATTGTTATCACACAACACTAATACAACACTTGTGGTCGTCGCTTCGAATGCAAAATTAGGGAAATCGGATACGTTCCGTGTTTTACAAAGGATGCATGACGGAATGTCTCATACCATCCATCCATGTCATACCGCAATCGACGGTGATGTGTCGTTTGCACTTTCTACTGGCGAGGTCATTGCGCCGATCGATTTTGTCGCTGAACTGGCGGCAGAAGCAGTATCACACGCAATACGGAACGCAGTCCGCGCAGCGCGGGGACGGGGCGGAGTGAAAGGATTGATGGACATATGATGAGATCGTCAAATATTAAACGGGCAGTGAGTCTTCCGCGTGCTCTTTCGAAATTAGGCTTCAGCTCCCGCAGTCAGGCGGAGAAACTTGTCGCGGATGGTGCAGTAACGGTGAATGGGAAAGTGATCACCTCGCCCGCATTCCGGGTCGATCCGCTGAAGGATAAGATTTCCGTCAAAGGAGATTTGGTAAAGAAGGATAAGACATTTGTCTACCTGCTGATGAATAAGCCGGCCGATATTGTCACTACCCGAGTGGATGAACGGGGCAGGAAAACCGTGTATGATCTTTTAAAAGATCACCAGTTGACAAAAGATGTCGGACATTTGTTCCCGGTAGGACGATTGGATAAAGAGACGAGCGGCGCATTGCTGATCACCAACGATACGCAGCTTGGTGAGAAGCTAACGAATCCTTCGTCAAAATTTCCGAAGACATATCACGTTGTGTGCGAAGGAACACTCTCCCGCGAAGTGCTGAGCGAACTCGCAGAAGGAATAGAGATTGAAGAGGGATACACGACACTTCCGGCCCGCATCTCGAAGATGTATTCCGAGAACAACGTCTCCGAATGCGAGATCGTCATCGTAGAGGGAAAGAACCGTCAGATCCGCAGAATGTTCGAGAAGGTAGGATTTCCCGTGCTCGAACTGAAACGGATCGCGATCGGAAAACTGCAGCTTGAAGAACTTCCCGATGGGAAATTGAGAAAGCTGACCCGGGATGAGATCGATATGCTGAGAAATGAAAAAGTGGAAAAAAGGAAAGAACGGTAATGCCGAATATCGTGTGCAATATCATAGAAACATGCATCTTTTCCTTCGACAACAAACAGCCGTTGTATCTGATGCTCCGCCGTTCGAAAGATGAGCCGGCGTATCCCGATGCGTGGCAGATCGTTACCGGCTCTATTGAAAAAGGAGAAACGGCGGTTCAGGGAGCGTTACGGGAATTGATGGAAGAGACCGGATATCGCCCGTTAAAATTCTGGATCGTTCCGCAGGTAAACACATTCTATGCAGTCCGGAATGATACGTTGAATCATACCGTGATCTTCGCGGCTCAGGTGCCGCCGAGAACCGACCCTGTCCTCTCCGATGAACATTATCAGTTCTGCTGGTATCCTATCGACCAAGCAAAAGCTTTGTGCATTTGGCCGGGACAGATGCAGGTGCTGCAATTGGTGCACGATTTTATCGTGAGCGGAAAAAAAACTGCGGAATTTTCAGAGATAATTTTGTAATATTGTACCGTCAACTTGGCTGCTGTGACAAAGCATGCCAAGTTTTTTTTCGTATGTACTCGAATCAGGAGAAATTACCTTGTCTATCTTAGTTGTCGGATCCGTTGCGATCGATGATATCGAAACTCCCTTCGGAAAAGCAAATAACGTGCTCGGCGGTTCCGCAGTGTATATTGCTCTAGCGGCAAGTTATTTTACCACTCCGGTCCGCCTGGTCGGAGTGGTCGGCGGAGATTATCCACAGACGGCGATCGATTTTCTGAATGAACGAGGTGTCGATCTAACAGGACTCGAAGTCGTGAAAGAAGCAAAGACCTTCCGCTGGTCCGGCCGCTATCATTACGATCTGAACAACCGCGATACACTTTCTCTGAATCTGAACGTCTTCGAGCAATTCAATCCGAAGATCCCGGATTCCTACAAAAAGACGAAATATATCTGTCTCGGGAATATCGATCCCGTGCTTCAGCGCAGAGTATTGGAGCAGGTGGAAAAACCGACGCTCGTCGTCGGTGACACGATGAATTTCTGGATCGATACGAAAAAAGAAGAACTGATGAAGACCATTCCGTTCTTCGATGTCTTCATCCTCAATGATTCCGAAGCCCGTCTGCTTGCAAACGATCATAATCTGCTCCGCGCTGCGAAGAAGATCCGCGCGATGG
>CAIVNT010000660.1 GCA_903907305.1 uncultured Ignavibacteriota bacterium | reverse complement strand
TTGATGAGCCAACCACAGGCCTCGATCCGAATGCTCGCCGGGAGATCTGGGCCATTCTCCGCAAACTGAAAGAGGAATCGAATACCTCCATGATCCTGACGACCCATTACATGGAAGAGGCCGAGCAACTTTGTGACTACATCGTGATCATTGATCATGGAAAGATATTGAAAGAGGGCGATGACTGGCATTATAATATCCAGCATATCGCTTCACAGACACGTTTCCTTCGATCCGTTTTGATCGGCTATAACATTCACATTGCGTATCTCGAAAATATCCAGCGAAGCTGGCCGGTTTGGAGAAAAAAATATGAATACAAAGACAGTCTCGTTGCGAATATTCTGGACTTTGCACGGAACAAGATCAATGATACCACCACGATCGTTCTTGCAGGTCACAGCGGCGGCGGAAGTTTCCTGAATGGATGTTTGAATGCATATGATACACTCCCCCGATACATTTCGCGTTTTGCCTATCTTGATGCGAATTACAGTTACGAAGATTCACTGAATCACGGCGGAAAACTTCTGCAATGGCTCCGCTCCGATTCAACGCATCAACTCTTCGTGCTCGCGTATGACGATCGTGAAATTCTGCTGAACGGCAAAAAGATTCTTAACGAGACCGGCGGCACGTATCGCGCAACGCAGCGAATGATCAAGCGATTCTCGCAGGAGACGGAGATCTCGTTCCGGCAGGATTCGACCATTCAGCAATTTTCGGCCTTTCACCGCCGTGCTCAATTCATCGTCCATACCAATCCTGATTCCCTTATTCTTCACACAATACTGGTGGAAAGGAACGGACTCATCCATACATTGCTATTTAATACTCCATTCGAAGAAAAAGGATATCGATTTTTCGGGGAGCGTGTCTATAATAATTACATACGCGAGGAATAATGCAGCAGGATTCCCTTAAACGCGACCTCTCCTTTACTCAGGCCGTCGCACTGAATATGATCGATATGGTCGGCATCGGACCATTTGTCGTGCTTCCTCTCGTCATCGGTATCATGGGTGGTCCGCAGCACATTGCTGCATGGATCGCCGGCGCTATTCTTGCCTTGATTGATGGATTCATCTGGGCAGAATTCGGTGCCGCAATGCCGCGTGCCGGAGGAAGTTACGTTTTCCTGCGCGAATCCTACGGTCCGAAATGGGGAAAATTGATGTCGTTCCTCTTTGTCTGGCAGACAATGATCCAGGCACCGCTTGTTGTCGCTTCAGGTTCGATTGGATTCGCACAGTACCTTTCTTACCTGATTCCTTTGGACGAGGTGACGAGAAGAATTGCATCAGGAACACTTGTCATCGCCCTCACATTTATTCTCTACCGTAAGATCTCAACAGTCGGGAAAATCTCGGTCGCTTTGTGGATCGGCGTTCTCGGGACAATGGCGTGGTTTATCATCGGCGGTCTCTCCCATTTCGATCCTAAACTCGCGTTCAGCTATCCGGACGGTGCTTGGGATTTCACCTGGGCCTTCTGGGTTGCACTTGGACAAGGGACTGTCAAGACGATGTATTCCTATCTCGGTTATTATAATGTGAATCATCTCGGGGGCGAGATCAAAGATCCGGAGAAGAACATTCCCCGCGCCATCGTTATCTCTATTATTGGAATTGCGATTCTCTATCTGTTAATGCAGTTCGCTGTGATCGGTGTGATCCCCTGGCAGGAAGCGAAAGATTCTCCATTCATCGTCAGCACACTCATCGAACGGATCTACGGAACCGCTGCGGCATCGTTTGCAACTGTGCTTGTTCTCTGGATTGCATTCGCTTCGCTCTTCGCAGTAATGCTTGGATATTCAAGAATTCCTTATGCAGCTGCAAAGGATGGGAATTTCTTTTCTGCATTGGGTACATTGCATCCCACAAAAAATTTCCCTCACATTTCCCTTCTCTGGCTCGGCGGATTTGCGTTTATTTTCAGTTTACTGTTCAGATTGAGCGATGTGATCAGTGCAATTCTTGCAATGAGAATTCTCGTGCAGTTTATCGGAGGCGCTGTCGGCGTGATGTTATTACGAAATAGATTTGGGAAAGAACATCTTCCATTTAAGATGTGGTTCTATCCTCTTCCTGCGGTAACAGCGATCATTCTCTGGTTCTCGATCATGCTATCGACGGGTTGGAAGTTCGCTCTTTCAGGACTTGGAAT
>CAIVNT010000659.1 GCA_903907305.1 uncultured Ignavibacteriota bacterium | reverse complement strand
GAAATATTTATTTGATTTTCTGATCCACTGAGGATCCAAACATTTGGAGCTATAATGAAAAGTATATTGATACTGTTCCTGCTCACGCTTTACACTTTTGCACAGCAGTCAAAGGATTTTACCCCAAGTGCGCTCAAAGCGATGGGTGCGCCAAATAATCCGAAAGTGGAAATTGCGTGGAACCGATATTATGATTCCAAGCAGCTGTATGAGATCATGATCCGCTTGGAAAAGGCATATCCGGAACTTGTCAAGGTTTCCAGTATCGGAAAATCCGTTGAAGGGAGAGAGATGTGGATGATGACGATTTCCAATAGAAAGAACGGAGATCCGGATAAAAAACCGGCAATGTATATCGACGGCAATATCCATTCAAACGAGATCCAGGGGGCGGAAGTTGTTCTGTACACAGCGTGGTATGTTTCTGAATTATATTCTGAAATTGAATGGATCAAACAATTGCTGGATGATAAAACGTTATATGTTATTCCCACGATCAATCCTGATGCGCGTGATTATTTTATCCATTCGGCGAACAATCCTCATTCACCGCGAAGCGGTATGGCAAAGCGGGACGATGATGGTGACGGCGAAATGAATGAGGACGGGTATGATGATCTTGATGGAGACGGGAATATCACATTTATGCGGATCAAAGACCCAAACGGAAGATTTAAAACGGATCCATCCGATAATCGATTAATGATTCAGGCAGGTGCAGATGAAAAAGGAGAATACACGTTGTTGGGATGGGAAGGAATAGATAACGACGGCGATGGCCAAGTGAATGAAGATAATCCCGGGGCATACGATCCCAATCGTGACTGGGCGTGGAACTGGGCTCCGCGGTATATCCAAAATGGTTCGGATCATTTTCCATTCACTTTCCCGGAAAATCGTTCGATCAAGAACTTTGTATTGACACACCATAACATTGCTGCGGCGCAGTCATTTCATAATAATGGAGGAATGATCCTTCGAGGTCCCGGATCGAAAACCGATGAAGGGACGTACAGCCGTCAGGATATACAGACATATGATTTTCTCGGTCAGCTGGGCGAGGAACAATTACCTGGTTACAAATACATGATCATTTGGAAAGATCTTTATACTGTGTATGGCGGTGAAGTGGAATGGTTCTATGGCGGGAGAGGTATTCTTTCTTTCACGAATGAACTTTGGAGCGAGTTCGATTATTTTCGTCGTGCAAAAGATTCAACAAGGGATGTTACGCAGCAGGATATCTATCGGTTCGATAAGATCATGCTCTTTAATGAAGGAATTGTTCCGTGGAAAAAATATCAGCACCCGCAATATGGTGAGATCGAGATCGGAGGGATCAAAAAGGCCTGGACGAGAACTGCCCCGTCATTTATGATCGAAGATATGTGTCATCGGAATATGGCGTTCACTCTGTTCCATCTCTACCATACTCCCAAAGTCTCCATCGATTCCATCATGGTGAAAAATCTTTCAGGGGGACTGAAAGAGGTCACAGCGATCATTTCTAACGGGAGAGTGATTCCAACGCATACATTCCAAGATACAAAGAATAAGATCACCCGTCCCGATTGGATCACATTGAACGGCGGAACAATTCTCACCGGCGGAGTTCTTGAGAATCGCTTCCTTGGCATTACGAAAGAACAAAAGATCAACCCTTCCCGTTTGAATATTGAAAATATCCCGGGGATGGGATCAGTAGCGGTCCGATGGATTGTTGACGGCGGTTCATCATTTACGGTTTCTGTGGATTCCGAAAAAGGAGGACGCTCCGAACGTTCTTCCAAATAGTATTTATTGAATTGAAATTACTTCTACGTAAAACTAATATCTAATACCTGTTCTTATCACGGAGTCAAAATGAAAAATATTCTCTTCACAATCTTTTTGATCTGCACTGTCACTATAGCTCAGAACGAAGCGCGTTTGCTTCGCTTTCCGGCGGTCTACGGCGATAAACTTGTCTTCACATACGCGGGAGACCTTTATACTGTATCATCCTCCGGTGGCGTCGCACGGAAATTGACGAATGATGTCGGCATGGAAATGTTTGCGCACTATTCACCGGATGGAAAGAATATCGCTTTCACGGCTCAGTATGATGGGAATACAGAAGTGTATTTGATCCCCGCTGAAGGGGGTGTCCCCAAACGATTGACATATACTGCAACATTGGACAGGGATGATGTTTCGGATAGAATGGGACCGAACAATATCGTCATGTCGTGGAAAGATAGTGCCACCATTGTATATCGCTCACGCAGTATAGAGTTTAACGATTGGAAAGGACAACTCTTTACGGCATCAGTCAACGGTGGTATTCCACAGCAATTGCCGATTCCGCGTGGTGGCTGGCATTCATTCTCGCCGGATGGAAAGAAGATGGCGTATAATCGGATATTCCGTGAGTTCCGCACCTGGAAACGATACCGAGGCGGACAGGCGGATGATATTTGGATCTATGATTTTGTTTCAAAAAAGATCGAGAACATTACGAACGATCCCGGTCAAGATCTCTTTCCGATGTGGAGTAACAACAAGATCTACTTTGTCTCCGACAGAGACGGTGCAGACAAGAACAAAAGAATGAATCTGTATTCCTATAATCTTGATACCAAAGAGACCAAACAGCATACATTCTATAAAGATTTTGATATCAAATTTCCTTCACTTGGGAACGACGCTATCGTGTTTGAGAATGGCGGCTATATCATCAGATTCGATCTGAAATCCGAAACTGTAAAACAGCTTTCTATCCAGCTCAATGATGATGGTGAATCTGCACGCGGCGGCATTATTGATGTCAGTAAGAATGTGACAAATTATGAGATTTCATCGGATGGTAACCGTGCATTGTTCGGCGCACGAGGTGAGATCTTTACAGTGCCGGCGAAATATGGTAATACTCGAAATCTTACCAAAACCTCCGGAGTGCACGAACGAAATTCAAAATGGTCTCCCGACGGAAAGTGGATCTCATACATCTCTGATGCTACCGGCGAAGATGAGATTTGGATGCGGCCTCAGGATGGACTGGGTGAACCGGTGCAGATCACAAAGAATTCAGACAACTACAAATATCAGCCCATCTGGGCACCGGATGGAAAAAAACTTCTCTGGTCGGACAGGGCACAACGACTTCAATATGTTGACGTTGAATCTAAATCAGTGACGGTAGTTGCCGAATCTAAAGTATTTGAATATTCCGATTATGCGTGGTCACCGGATTCGAAATGGATCACCTACACAAATCCTGAAGCAGATGTGATGAGCAAGATCAAGATCTATTCGCTCGATTCAAAAAAAATGCTCGATGTGACTGATGGATGGTACGATTCCGGTAACCCGGTTTTTAGTTCTGATGGGAAATATCTGTTCTTTGTCTCCAGTCGTTCATTCAGTCCCGTCTATTCATCCACAGAATGGAATCACAGTTATCAGGATATGGCAAAGATCTATTTTGTTACTCTTTCAAAAGATACCAAGTCTCCTTTTGAACCGAAAAGCGACGAAGTAAAGATCAAGGACGAGACAAAGAAACCGGATGAGAAACCAAAAAATGATGAAAAGAAAAAAGAAGAGACAAAGGCAATTGTCGTTAAGATCGATGCAGAAGGGATCCAGAATCGAATTGCCGCCCTTCCTGTGTCGGCGTCCGGTTACCGAAACATCAGCATCGTCGGAGATAAAGTCTATTATATCCGCCAGGGGAGTAAGGATACGAAAGCAAAATTCTTTTTGTATGAACTTGATAAACTGAAAGAAACGGAACTTGGCGAGTTCAACGGATACGAGATCTCCGCTGACAATAAGAAAATGATCATAGAACAGGATGGATCGTACAGCATTGTCGAACTTCCCGCCGGAAAGATTGAGCTGAAAGATAAACTGAATCTTTCCGACCTAAAGATGAATTTGAACAAGCGGGAAGAGTGGGCACAGATCTTTAATGAATCATGGCGTCAGATGCGGGATTTTTTCTGGACCCCGAACATGCATGGAGTG
>CAIVNT010000658.1 GCA_903907305.1 uncultured Ignavibacteriota bacterium | reverse complement strand
CGATCCACCCCTGTTTGATGGAGTTGTAGTTCTCGGACGGAACACCTGAGTGAGTGAATTCCAATGTGCAGCCGGATCGAGCGGGTTTCATAACGAACGATATCTCGGAAACAACTCCTGCTTCCCAATCCGAAGCATGCCAGGATTGGACGATCTTTGTATCTTTGACTAGTTCAATATTCTTTCCAATTGCATAACCGTCAAAGACTGAGAATGATCCACCTATTTTTCGGCTGATCTTTGCCGGACTACCGGTGAACGCAGCATGTATTTTAGAATCCATGAGCGCATCATACACTTCATGACCGGATGCGTTGAATGTCACTTTCTGCCTGATCGTGCGGGTCTTCATTGCGCTTCTCCGTTCAGATCGTTTCGATCTCTTTCTCAGGTATCCAACCGACCTTGCCGTCCGCAAGACGGATCTTGAACCACTTATTCACATTATCCAGCACCTGTACTTTTAATCCGCGATGGATCACAAAGAGATCGTTCCCTTTACTGTCCGGAGCAGATTTGATATTCGCAACATCGGTCATTACCACGGCAAACTCGGAATTCGACTCGCGAACAGACTGGATGACAAAATTCGCGACACCTGCCGCCAGCAGTAATGAACAGACCATTCCAGACATGAGCGAATAGCGTCGGTGCTCGTACGTTTCGGCAAAGAGGAAGTATGAGAATGAAACGATCGCGAGCAGGAACAGTGCATACATGAGCCACACCATCGTCTCGCGGGTGAAGAATGTCAGCAGAGAGTCCATCCACCGGTAGATGAAGAGCTCTGGGATCGCTTCGATCTTATCCTGAAGCTGAAGATTCACCAATTGGATGTTAAAATTCAGATCATCATCATTCGGAATGAATTTTCGGGCACGTTCATAGCTGATAATGGCATTCTGCAGTTTTCCGGATTTGTAATATGCATTACCAAGATTGAAATAGACCTCACCGTTCTCAAATCCGTTCTTGATGATCGCGTCATACCGCGAAGCGGCCGCATCGAACTTTTGTTCAAGATAGAGACGATTGGCATCCTCAAAGATCGAAGAGAGCTCTTCGTTCTGTGCTGCGATGAACGGTGACGCACAGAGTAAGATCAAAGAAAGAAACATTGTTCTCATCGTATCAGCTCCCGTTCCGCTGCAACAATGATGCTGCTTGCCATTTCGTACATCTTATTCTTTTCCTCCTGCGAAGAACTGCCGGGAGCGAAGCGTGCGAACTCACACGATTCCAATAATGCTTTGATCTTTTCGGTCAGTTCTTCCGAGACTTTCTTTTCCTGCAATTGCTGCGTGACATTATCCACGGAAAGTTCCGCCCGGTCGATCGCCAGTTTATCCGACACATACTGCCACATTGCCGTGGAGACTTCCGCATAGAACTCATCCGGTTTGTTCGCCGTGAGAAGCACTTTTGCATTCGCTAATTTCTTTGCGGCGATCTTCAGCGCTTTCCGTGAACGGAAGGAAACGACATCGGACATTTCCGCCAGTGCTTTCTTACGGTAGAACAGCAGCGTAATGAATGCGCCGAAAGGAATGACCGTCATTAACACGGCAGATGTCGGCTCGATCAATTCGCTGTTCTTCTCGCGGAAGGAACCTGCATCTGTTTTAATAAAACGAATATCCTGGTTCAACAGTTTGACATCCTCTTTGGAAATTCCGGAAGCACTCTGCGGCGCTTCTGCACTCCCTTTTTCAACGAATACGTTGAATTCGTTCGTCTTGAGCGTAATATAACGATGCTGACTTGCATCGAAATAGGAGAATTCCATCGCCGGGATCTTCTTCTCACCGGGATACCGCGGAACGATAAGCCACTCGAATGTCTTTGTACCATTGATGAGTGCACCGGTCCGTTCGATCTCTTCCTTCACCTTCGGATCATATTGTTCAAAGTCGCTCGGAAGTTTCAATTTCGGTGCTTCAAGGATCTTTACGTTCCCTGTGCCGCTGATGACCGCCTTCAATGTGATCGGTTCATTCGTCTTTGAACGGTGCTTGTTCACATCCGCTTTCAGCGAGAATTTACCGACCGCTCCCTGGAATGATTCAGGAACAGGATTCGTGGGCAGAGGGAGCACGGTGATCTTCACGGCATTACTTTTGATTTTCACATCGGCAAGACGAGCCATTCCGAAGAACGGATCGTTGAAGAACTGATCGAAGAGATCCTTACTCTGCCTGCTTCGCGGAATCCGTACCTTGCAGGTCATTTCAAGCGGCTGTATCTCAAGATTTCCGCTGGAAGTCGGGAACAATGCGGTCTTACGGATGACGCCGACCTTGTATTGTTTTCCGTTGATCACTTCCACTACCCAATTGATGTTCGGCTGAAACGGGAATTCCTCGCTCCAAAAAGAGGTCATCGAAGGAAGTTTGTCGATACTGACGTCGGCAAGATCGAGGCGTGTATAGAGTTTGAACTGCACGAGCACCTGTTCGCCTTGATAGACTCTTGCTCTATCGATGACGGCACGGATAAAAAGATTGTCCCCGATATCGACCGTTTCATTCTGCTGTGTCTGAGCCTGCGGTTTCTTTTGACCGGATGCTTTCGTTACGCTCATATCGATCGCATTCGATCTGAACTGATTTCCTCCCACCTCAACTGTTGCGGGACCGATGGTCACCTTCCCTGCTTCACGCGGCTGCAGTACATAGCTGTAGGATTGGGATGAAGTGACCGTCCCATTGATGATCTGCATACTGGTGGATTGGTTCGGTCCGGAGAGGATGAGGAATTTACTCAGGTCCGGCAGTTTCAAATTTCGGGCACTTGCACCGGAAGTTGAGATCGTAAATTCCAGTGTAAACTGTTCATCTGCACCAACAGGATTCTTATCGACACCCGCCGTGAGTTTCGCATCCTGCGCTGCCGTCAATACGGAGAGAACGAAGGTCAGAACAATGATCGTATATAGTCTTATGAGATTCATTTGGATTGAGTGTTACCAGTCTTTTTCAACATTCATACGGACAGGCGCTTTTTTTCGCACCTTCTTCTGTGTATTCTTTTCATCATTCTTCAGCGCTTCAAGGATCCGTTCCGCTTCTTTTTTGGACATCTCTTTTTGTTGTTGCTGCTGTTGCTGCTGGTCTTGCTTCTGCTGATCCTTTTTTTGCTGTTGTTGATCCTGCTTCTGCTGTTCCTTCTTATCCTGTTTCTTATTCTTGTCGTTCTTCTGTTGTTGCTGTTGTTGTTTCTGCTGTTCTTTCATCATGCGTGCGGCATAGGAAAGATTGTATTTCGCATCCTCGTCATTCGGATTGAGTTTCAATGCACGCTTATATGAATTGATGCTTTCCTGATACTGCTTTCCTTCAAAATACGAATTCCCGATGTTATAATGAATCTTTGACTGTATCGTTTTATCGGCCGTTTTGCCTAACGCCTGTTGATAATTCTGAATAGCTTCATCAAACCGCTGTTGTTTCAGAACCGCATTCCCAAGATTATACGTCCCCTCCATCAGATCCTTCTCTTTTTCAAGGGACTTCTTATACTCCGCCTCCGCATCCGAAAATTGTTTCTTTTCGTACAATTCATTTCCATTGTTCACCAACGAACGGATCGATTGCGCATAAGAGATATTCCAGACGCCAATCCCGGGAAAGAGAATAATGAACATCAGAATATTTTTTCGCCGTTTCAAAGAACGGGACTCTTCACGGCGGCCATATATCGTTTGATCTTTTTTCATTTCAATTTCTCCGAACCGAGCAATCCTCTAAAGGGATTGATCTGAGCCAGCCACTCTGTTTTCTTGTCCGAGAGGATCACTTCGATGAGCAGCAGCACTAATGCAACAACGAGAAAATACTGGAATTTGTCATCGAATTCCGTGAATTGTTTCGCACCGAATTCCCGTTTTTCCAGAGTGTTGATATCCTTGTAGATGGCATCAAGTTCATCCTGCGCATTTGTTGCACGAAAGTATTGCCCTTTTCCAATCGATGCAATTTCCTGCAGTGAATTCTCATCCAGCTTTGTCAGCACGATATTACCGGAACGGTCCCGTTTGAAATCCACCGACTGGCCTGAAGCATTATAGATGGGAATCGGAGCACCGGAAGGCGAACCGAGTCCTATAGTATAGATGCGAACCCCTTTTTCTGCCGCAGATTTTGCCTGTTCGATGGCATCACCGGAATTGTTCTCACCGTCGGTCATGATCACAAGCACTTTGGATGAGCGTTCCTCAAAATTGAACGATTTCATCGACTGAGCAATAGCGGAACCGATCGCTGTGCCGGGATTGGGTACGGATTCCACATCGACAACATCCAAAAGAAGTCCTGCCGCTGCATAATCGATCGTCAGCGGAAACTGTGTGTATGCTTCACCGGAGAAAACGATGACGCCGATCTTGTCCCCGGCAAGACGGTCAATAAGATTGCTGATCTCGTATTTTGCTTTCTCGAGTCTGTTCGGCTTGATGTCCTCCGCCATCATAGACTTGGAAACATCGAGCGCGATGTACATGTCCACCCCTTCCTGCTTCACATCTTCCATGCGAGTACCGATCTGCGGATTTGCCAGAGCGATCACGAGCAGGGCGAACGCGGAGATATTCAGTGCCGCTTTGACAGCTCCCTTGCGCGTGCTGTGCTGTTCCGTTAGACGGATGAACAATCCAGAAGAAGAGAAAAGCCGTTTCGCTTTTGCACTCTGCAGCCGTACAACAATGAAGAGCGCAATCATTACGGGAATTGCGAACAGAAAATAGAGATAATCAGGGTGAGCAAATCTGAACATATTACGGCAACTTCCTCAGCCAGGTATTGGACAAACCAACATCGCCGATCAATAAAAAAAGAGCGGCAACAATGAATGAATAGAATAATTCTGTGTATCGGCGGTATGAACGGACTTCCACCCGCGTTTTCTCCAGTTTGTCAATCTCTTGATAGATGGCGCGCAGCTTCTTATTATCCGTTGCACGGAAATATTTTCCATCGGTCATTTCGGCGATCTGGGACATTACTTTTTCATCGATCTCCACGGGCACCATTTGATACCGGACTCCGAACGGTGTCTGCATGGGATATGGTGCTTCGCCCATCGTACCGACGCCGACAGTATAGACACGGATGCCGTAGGATTGTGCGATCTGGGCAGCGGAGATCGGATCGATCTCACCCCGGTTATTCACACCGTCCGTCAGCAGAATGATCACTTTACTTTTCGCTTTGCTTTCGCGCAGACGGTTCACCGCATTTGCGAGTCCGAGACCGATCGCTGTACCATCCTCGATCATGCCGCTCTTCAGCGGTTTAATGAGCGTCTTCAGGACCTCATAATCCACCGTCAACGGACACTGCGTAAAACTTTCTCCGGAAAAGATCACAAGACCGATCCTGTCATTTGTTCTGCCGCTGATAAAATCCTGCGCAACATTCTTCGCCGCTTCGATCCGATTCGGCTGAAAATCTTCGGCAAGCATGCTTCCGGAAATATCGAGCGCCAGAACAATATCGATCCCTTCGGAATAGACATTCTGTCCTTTGGATGTTGTCTGAGGCCGTGCGAGTGCAATAATGACCAAAGCGAGAGCGGTCATACGCAAGATGAACGGCAGGTGACGAAGTCGTTCCTTTGTGCTGTATTTGACCATTGCGAAAGGTTCAAGCGTAGAATACCGCACATCGCTTTCCTTTGCATACAGACGGTAATAATACCATACGGCAAGTCCGGGAACGAGCAGGAGCAGAAAGAGAATCTCAGGATTTGCGAAGGTGATATCCATTAGAGTTTATTCACCACACCTGCCTGCCGCAGGCAGGGAGGCACAGGGGGTTCAAATATTTTATGAATGTTCGGGAACAATAGTTGTCTCCGGTGTCGATGTTTCCACAACCGGTTTAGTCTGTTCTACAATAGAGCGGGCGTTGACCATCACTTGTTCATTTTCCGAAGCGACCGGCTGATGTTTCGCAAATTTTACCAGATCCGCACTCGAAAGCATTTCTTCTATCGCCGTAAATGTTCTTTTTTCCATCTTGAATTTTTCCAATTGCAACATCACTTCGCCGGTCGTCATTTCCAGTGCCATAATGCCGAAGCGAGCTTCAAAATACCGGCGGATAATTTCCGTTGCTTCGCTATAGTATCCTTTGATCTCACCAGCCTGCCAGAGCCGTTTTGCTTCGAGTTCCTCCAACTGCATTAACGCCAATAAATACGGAGGGATATTCGGTTTATGTTCTTCAACAGGATCACCGGCGTTCCGTCGTTTCTTCTGTATATAATAGTATATGCCATATCCGATACCGGTCAACGCCAGAACAATCCCTACATATAGAGCGAACTCTTCCATGGACATCGGAACAGTCATCGGCGGTTTCAGATCTTTAATGGTCTGGGAAGTATCCACCTCAACTCCCCGGATCTCTACAGGAATCGGGTTGGACAGAACAGAATCAATTGTTCCGTCGGACTTTTTAATTCTGACCATATACGGCTGAAGATAGAAACTGCCTGCGTCATAACGGGAGATCACAAAACTCTTCTTTAACTCCACTTCACCGTTCAATTCGGTCCGTTGCAGAGAATCCTGTTGAACAATATCGAATGATCCGATGGAATCTTTATATGCGGGTAAGGCAACAGAGACGGAGGATGGAAACTTTACCTGAACGGAATAGCGGATCCAATCCCCGATGGAAACGGATTGTGAATCAACGCTCGCGGTTACGGAAACATCCTGCGCGAATGCGATCCCAATCAACAGCAATGAACCGATGAACCGATGGATCAATGTCTTCATTTCCATTACACCCTTGATTCTCTCATCTTAAAGAAATCCACTAATGGACGGAGATACGGTTTGTGCGTTTCGATCGTGATCCGGTCCACTTTGGTGGAGAGAAACGCTTTCTTCATCTGCTCGTCATGTTTGCGCCAGTAGTGTGTAAATGATTGACGGATGTTGGAATCGCTTGTATCGATCCACCGTTCCTGACCGGTCTCGGCATCTTTCATCTTGATCAATCCGACTTTCGGCAGTTCGCGCTCTCGCGGATCGTTCATCGTCACTGCGATCACATCGTGGCGTTTACTGACGATACGAAGTGCGTTGTCATAATCCGTATCGATGAAATCTGAGAGCACAAAACTGATGGAACGTTTTTTGATGACATTGTTCAGATACTTCAGCGCGCCGCTGATATTTGTGCCAGTCCCTTTCGGCTGATACGAGAGCAGTTCGCGGACGATGCGGAGAATGTGCGACTTCCCTTTGTTCGGAGCGATGAATTTTTCCACCTCACCGGAGAACATGATCAGTCCCACCTTGTCGTTATTGCGGATAGCGGAGAATGCAAGCACAGCACAGATCTCTGTTGCGATCTCCATCTTGGTGGATTCAGCAGTTCCGAATTGTCCTGACCGGCTCACATCAACCACCAGCATTACGGTCAATTCCCGTTCTTCTTCAAAGATCTTGATGAACGGTTTATTGGCGCGTGCTGTTACGTTCCAGTCGATCTTGCGGATATCATCACCATAGGTATATTCACGGACTTCGGAGAATTCCATTCCCCGCCCTTTAAAGACGGAGTGGTATTCGCCGGAAAAGACCTGATTCACCATACCGCGGGTCTTGATCTCGACTTGGCGTACTTTTTTCAGGAGCTCGGCGGTTGTCATGGAAACAATTTTGTGATTGTGAAATTTGAAAATTGCGAAGTTGAAAAATTACTACTGTTCTACGGAACTTCAACTTTATTTAAAATTTCCTGCACGATCGTCTCTGATGTCACTTCTTCGGCTTCGGCTTCGTAGGTGACACCGATACGATGACGCATCACATCCATCGCGACGGCACGAACATCCTCAGGAATGACATAACCGCGGCGTTTGATGAACGCATACGCTTTCGACGCCAACGCAAGTGAGATGGTTGCGCGCGGCGAAGCACCGTAGTTGATGAGGTTGACGAGATTCGGGAGTTGCGCATCTTTTGGATTTCGTGTTGCGAAAACGATGTCGAGGATGTAGCGCTCGATCTTTTCGTCCATGTAGATCTCCTGCATCGAGGAGCGTGCCTTCAATATTTCTTTTGCGGAGACGACTTGTTGAACGGCGGCATTCTTTCCGGTAACATTCTGCCGCATAATGAGCAGTTCATCCTCTTTGGTCGGATAGCCGATCTTGATCTTCAGCATGAAACGATCCACCTGAGCTTCAGGAAGCGGATAGGTACCTTCCTGTTCGATCGGGTTCTGCGTTGCCATCACAAGGAACGGTTCATCAAGTTTGAAAGTTTCTTCACCGATGGTCACCTGACGTTCCTGCATCGCTTCGAGAAGAGCACTCTGCACTTTGGCGGGCGAACGGTTGATCTCGTCCGCAAGGATGAAGTTGGAAAAGATCGGTCCTTTTTTTGTTTGGAACTTTCCGTCCTTCTGATTATAGATGAGTGTTCCAACCAAGTCCGCCGGCAGCAGATCGGGCGTGAACTGGATGCGCTGGAATTTTGCATCGATGGCGGATGAGAGCGTTTTGATCGCAAGGGTCTTTGCAAGACCGGGAACGCCTTCGAGCAGGATATGTCCATTAGCAAGCAGGCCGATCAGCAGTCGTTCGACCATATGCTTTTGACCAATGATCACTTTGTTGATTTCCATCGTCAAAAGGTCAACGAAAGCACTCTCTTTTTGGATCTTTTCGTTGATCGCTTTGATGTCGTAGTTCATTCTTCCTCCGAATTTAAAATCAAGATGTCAGACACCAAGCACAATTTGCTCTGCAACCACGGTGGCTGACATTTTTATTTATATTGATGCAACTTGCTGTAATCGACAGTTTAGACGGCAGTAAAATAAAAAATGTTCCGGTAAAAAAGAAGAAAGATTAGTGTATTTTTGACGAATCTTTCGTACAATTGTATGAATTGTCAGATTTTTGAGAACAGAAAGGATGATACCAGAATGAAATTTACACTATTTGCGGCGGTTGTTGTTGCAATGATGATGGGATGCACGGAACCGAAGGCCGATGCGGAAAAACTGAACCATGCCAATGCCTTGGTGAACACAGGACAATATGAAGAAGGGATCAAAGCCCTCGACGAGATCGCCAAAAAGAGCCCGAACGATCCGGCATTAAAACAGTCATTGATCACAGCCCATGTGAAATTCGGGCATTTTTATTTGTTCAATGATTCGCTCGCTCCGAAAGTGAAGTATCCGAGCGCGCTTCATCAATACCGCGAAGCACTGAAGCTCGATCCTGAGAATAAGGATGCGAAGGAAAATGCACAGCAGATCATCGATATCTATAAGATGATGGGTCGAGAAGTGCCGAACGTTTAATACTTAATATAGAGCAGTTTCCACAGCAACGGCGGAGTAGTTTCCGCCGTTGTTCGTTTTAAATCCCGCTCACATTAATGCAATAGAACACGGATTCGACGGATCGGGCGGATATGCACGGATAAGAAATGTAGGTCCGAGCGTTAGCTCGGACCTGTGATTAAAGGGCATTTGCCACAGAGAACACAGAGAATAAATGTATTGGTGGACAGTTTACCCGACACAGAGACGTCGGGCAGGGTAAAAAACGGAAACAGAAGATTTGCACGGATACAAATTGTAGGTCCGGACGTTTACCCGCCGTGCTTCACCTTCTTGACCGCAGTCTTTTTTGGCGGTTTGGCGGGCCAGTCCGGATCAGCGGTTTAGAAGAATTCGACACACATTTGTTACCGCAGAACACTACCGTGAATGTTTGGCGGTGATCTCTTGTACTTTGGAGACGATCACCGGAAGGGTCGCTTCGATCTGCGGCGAGAGATCCATTACCATGGAGCGGATCTCGTGGATGGAGATGACGATGAGATAGATCTTCGGCAATGGTGCGGAGAGAACCGCGGTCTCGATCAGATCGCGAAGGCCGATATCATGCGCGGAGAGGGTCCGGGGAAAATCATTCGCAAATCTCGGTTCGATCACACGCACTGTCCCCACCGGTTCATCGTCAATGGTAGCGTCGATGATGATGAGGGGATCATTCTCATGGAAGAATCCGAGCAGATGGAATCCGCCTGTCCCCCCGTCCATCAGTTGAACATACTCCGGGAACTGTTCTTTGCTCAGGGCTTCAATGGCGTGAACGCCGATCCCCTCGTCCCCCATGAGAAAATTTCCGATACCGAGGACCATGATCGGTTTTGATTGGATCATTGAGTTATCTTTCGTTATAAGTAGTGAATACCGTCTGTCGGTCGATCAATGATATGACTGACAGAAAGATTACCGTAGTGCAGAAATTCTTTCCGCTGACATCCATATTGATGTACAGAAATTTCGATTCATTATCAATCAATTCACCGGATCACTTAAACAATGTATTTTTCCGGGAAAAATAATAACGGCGGACCTATTTCGCCCGCCGTTGAATTACACCATCCGAAATGGTTAGATCATTTTTTGTGATGGTCCTTCTCGATGAACTTCCATCCGCCAGCCATCGAAGATATGATTCCGCGACCTTCCACATAATCGTGGTAAAAGACGAGATAGACATGGATCATCGAAAAGATGACAAAGAACCACATCATCACATGGTGCCACTGACGAACGGCAAAATCGCCCCCCATCATCGGAACGATCCATGCGAACATCTTTGGGAGCATGGACGTACTCATTGCGGAGTACATTCCGAAGCCCGTCACGCACTGGAACAAGAACGCCAGGAACGACAGGAAGTATGACACACCCGCCAGACTGTTGTGGCCGATGGACTCGAGCGGTTTCACAGACGACTGCAGGACATCCACTTTCAGCACATCCTTGATCTCCTCGAACTGTGCCTTCTTGGTAGGGATGAAATTCTCCCATCGGGCATACTTGTTGCCGACGAATCCCCAGTAAATACGCCCCAAGAAATTGAAGAAAAAGAAAAATGCCGAAACGAAATGGATGAAGCGAACCGTTCCGAACCAGTAATTATCGTATGCTTCCGTTCCGCTTTGTATCGCGAACGGATGTCCAATAAGATAACCGGTGCATGCGAGCAGGAACAATGCGAGTGCATTCACCCAATGGTACAACCGCACCGGCAGCTGCCAGACATAGACACGTTGAATCAATGTATTTTCCATACGCGTCTCCTTAGAATGTATTCAGCTGATGAACATACCGGCCTTTTTCATCATAGAGATGAACAGCGCAGGCAAGACACGGATCGAACGAATGGATAGTCCGCAGGATCTCCAGCGGCTGGTCCGGATTATTGATCGGAGTTCCGATGAGCGCCGCTTCGAACGCAGAACGCTGACCGCTCGGATCGCGAGGCGACGCATTCCACGTTGTAGGAACGACTAACTGATAGTTCTCGATCTTCTTATCCTTGATGACGATCCAATGCGCCAGTGCGCCGCGCGGTGCTTCGGTGAGTCCGACACCTTTTGCTTCGGACGGCCACGATGACGGTTCCCACATATCCTTCACGAACATTCGGGAATCGCCGTTCTTGATGTTGGTGAGAAGCTGCTGGTAGAATTCTTTCGCCCAAGTTGCGACGAGTTTCGTTTCGATACCGCGTGCTGCAGTGCGTCCGAGTGTTGAGAATAATGCTGCCACCGGTACATCGAGTGCTTTCAGTACACCGTTCACTTCTTCAATAACATCCTTCCTTCCGGAAGCATACGCAACGAGCGTACGGGCAAGCGGTCCCACTTCCATTGCGTGACCTTTCCACCGCGGTGTCTTGAGCCAACTGTATTTCTCTTCAACATTCAGATGTTGATACGGCGGCTTCGGTCCTGTGTATTTCAGTTTCGTTTCGCCTTCCCACGGATGTTTGGCTACCTCATCACCCCCCTCATATTCGTACCATGAGTGTTTCACAAATTCCTGGATCTCTTCATGATTCTTTCCGTCAACTTCGTGGACCCTGGAAAGATCTCGGTTGAGGATAGCGCCGCGCGGGATCTTGAAATTCGCGACGTCGGCATATCCGTTCATCGGCAGATCACCGTATGAAAGATAGTTCGAAATTCCACCTCCGATGGCGCCCCAATCCTTATAGAATGAAGCGACTGCGAGAAGGTCCGGAATGTACACTTGATTGACAAATTCGAATGCTTGATCGAGCAATGTGCCGACATATGCGAGACGTTCTGCATTGATGGAATTCACTTCATCGATATTGATGGAACACGGAACACCGCCGACCAGATAATTCGGATGCGGATTTTTTCCGCCGAAGATGGCGTGGATTTTCACGATCTCTTTCTGCCATTCCAGCGCTTCAAGATAATGTGCTACTCCCATCAGATTCGCTTCAGCCGGGAGTTTATATGCAGCATGTCCCCAATACCCATTCGCAAAGATACCGAGCTGACCGCTCTCCACGAGCACCTTCACTCTATTCTGAACGTCGGCGAAATACTTCGGGGAACTTTTCGGCCATCTCGAAATCGTTTGTGCGAGTTCCGACGTCTTTTTCGGATCGGCTTTCAGTGCGCTGACCACATCCACCCAATCGAGGGCGTGCAGATGATAGAAGTGGACGACATGATCCTGAAGATACAGCGTTGCGAACATCAGATTGCGGATCAGTTCCGCATTCGGCGGGACAACGATGCCGAGAGAATCTTCAACGGCGCGGACAGAAGCGAGCGCGTGAACAGTGGTGCAGACGCCGCAAACTCGTTCGGTGAATGCCCATGCGTCACGCGGATCGCGGCCTTTCAGGATCAGTTCTATGCCGCGGACCATTGTACCGGCACTGTATGCATCGACAATTTTTCCATCTTTGATCTCAGCTTCTATGCGAAGGTGACCTTCAATTCGGGTGATCGGATCGACAACAATTCTATTGGCCATTACGCACCTCTCTTATTGGATGAAACTTCTTTTTCTTCGCTACTGGCGATCTCCGCCTTGATCTGTTTTCCTTTGCGAAGATTCGTTGAAACCGCATGAGCAGTGATACCGACCGCCGTTGCAACACCGACGGCTACGCCGATATTGTCCGCGGTGGTCTCGATACCGAATCCCGGGAACGAAGCAAGATGCTGATAGAATGGACCGTTGTCCCAGAAATCCTTTTCGCTGCATCCGATACAACCGTGACCGGACTGGATCGGATAACTTGTTCCGCCATTCCATTTCGTCACTGCACATGCATTGTAGGTGACGGGACCGCGGCAGCCCATCTTATAGAGACAATATCCTTTTCGCGCGTTCTCATCGTCGAACGATTCCACGAACAGGCCTGCGTCATAGTTCGGACGGCGATAGCAGGTATCATGGATCCTGCGGGAATAGAATGCTTTCGGTCTGCCGAGACTGTCGAGCTGCGGAATGCGGTCGAACGCGAGCAGATGAACGATCGTTCCTGCCATAACTTCGGCAATGGGAGGACATCCTGGAACATTGATGATCGGTTTTCCCGAAATGATCTTGTGTACCGGCGTCGCCGTGGTCGGATTCGGTTTGGCTGCCTGAACGCAGCCATGCGTTGCACAGTTTCCCCACGCAATGATCGCTTTTGCATCTGCGGCAACTTCCTTCACGATATCCACTGCGGACTTTCCGCCGATACAGCAGTATGCTCCGTCTTCACCGGTTGGGATCGAGCCTTCCACACACATCAGATACTCACCTTTATATTTTTTCATCGTATCATGAAGCGATTTCTCCGCCTGGAATCCCGCTGCAGCCATCAACGTCTCGGAATAATC
The DNA here is from genome assembly GCA_903907305.1 of uncultured Ignavibacteriota bacterium. Lineage (GTDB taxonomy): Bacteria > Bacteroidota > Ignavibacteria > UBA10030 > UBA8401 > UBA8401. Next base: position 1,731 of record CAIVNT010000658.1, on the reverse strand, counting down.
GAGCGATATCTTATCCAGCACAATATCAGAAACGACAGGATGCGAGGAGCGGATGAATGATTCACTACAGCATGTGCATTCCTGGAAATGGAGCCACAGCACGGGAATGCGAGGTTTATTTTCCATTGCGTGAACCACTTGACCGATGGCCGACGCTTCAACACCGGCTGCTGCGGCAAGCCATGAGCAATACCGGATAAAATCCCGCCGGGATACGCCCTGCGACTGAGCCTGTTCCCATAGAGTGAGTGGAGAACTATTCATTTCTGCCTCCTGACATTTGATTGAACTTGATAGAATTGATTGTATATGAAATTTTCATGGTTCCTTTATCCCCAAGATGGGAATCGGGAATGGTATCCACATCGATTGTGAACGGACGGACAAGCAGCGTCGTAACGGGGATGTCATTCTTCTGAAGGACGCCAACGATCTCAACATCGGCTGATAATTGACGGATATGGTCTGTAATAGAAATGGGCATAATGTTACACGGGGACAGTGCAAGGATTATGCCACGCAGAAATTGGGTATTTCAGGAATTTTAGGCGGTACGAAAAATACCAAAACGGAATTCCGCGCTTTGAATAACGGAATCCCGTGAGTCCCGCAAAACGGAGTGATTGTATTACTATAATAAGTTCACGGAAGACGGAACGAAGATCAATCTTCGAGGTTGAATTTTTTCAATTTATCGCGGAATGTTGAAGGACTGAGGTTGAGAGCTTTCGCCGCCTGGCTCCTGTTCCCCTCGGCTTTCAGGAGTGCCTGTTTTACAAGATTCATCTCCAAACAGTTTACAACTTCGTCGAAGGTCATCTTCTCTTCCACAAGGCACCGGTTGCATGCTTTCATGATGGATTCGAGCGTTCCTGCAGAATGGATCTCCGTCGGCAGGCTCTTCGGCGTGATCGATCCGTTCGCAAAGATCGCCATACGCTGGACGACATTGCGGAGTTCCCTGATATTCCCCGGCCAGTCATAGGACTCCAAAATATGCATCGCTTCCGGTACAACTTCCACTATCCTGTCCGTTATGAATCGACGCAGGAAATGATGGACGAGCAACGGAATATCTTCCCGGCGGGCGCGGAGCGGCGGTATGTTCACCGGAACAACATTGATCCTATAATAGAGGTCAGAACGGAAGAGATTTTTATCGACAAGCAGTTTCAGATCGATCTTTGACGCACAAATCACACGTACATTTACGGGAATCGAAGCAGTCCCTCCCACACGCATCAGTTCACGGGATTCGAGAACGCGAAGGAGTTTTGACTGAAGGTGGATCGGGAAATCATCGATATCGTCGAGAAAGATACTCCCTCCTTCAGCAAGTTCGAACAAACCTTTCTTCTCCGCACCCGCACCGGTGTATGCACCTTTCTCATGTCCGAAGAGTTCACTCTCGAGAAGCTCTGCAGGAAGCGAGGCCAATCCCACTTTGACGAACGGCATCTGAATGCGGTCACTCTTTTTGTGGATATATTCCGCAAACAATTCTTTGCCGACACCCGTCTCCCCGACAAGAAGCATAGATGAATCTGATCCGGCTGCTATGTCCACCTGATTCAGGAGTTCCTGCATCACCGGACTTTGAGCAATGAGTGAAAGTGTGAACGTTGGATTCATGTGGAGAATGTAGGGAGCTCAGCTAATAAAAGCAATTATAGATTCTGGATTTCAGACTATTTTATCCTTTATTGAACGGCGACAACTTCCCCTTTTGTT